>DASQER010000053.1:0-7267 GCA_035633575.1 Thermoleophilaceae bacterium | reverse complement strand
AGCGCGAGGTCGAACCCGCGCCGGTTCGAGACGCCGGTTAGCGAGTCGAGCTCCGCCATCGTGCGCTGGTGCATCTCCGCCCGCACGAGGCGGCCCTTGAGGAACTGCATCGCCACGGTCTGGCCGGCCACGGCGACGGCGAACATCACGACGCGGGCGGGGTAGCCCTGGGCCACGGCCTCGCCGTCGTAGAGCAGCGGGGTCGAGTACGCGTAGACGAACAGGCCCATCAGCGGCCAGGCCAGGCGCGGCGGGAAGAAGTACGACACGAACAGGGCGGTGAAGATCATCACCGGCTGCAGGAAGCTGATCGCCCCGCCCGTGGCCCAGAGCGCGAGCGCCACGACGGGCATCATCGCCGCGGTCACGAGCGCGCGGCCGGTCAGGGTCATCCCGCCGCCGCGAATCGCCAGCACGAGCGAGAACGCGCCCCACGCCAGCGCGAAGCCGGCCAGGGCGAGGGCGTACACGAGCTGGTCGCGGGGCGAGCCGGGCAGGGCCAGGACGGCGGCGCCCATCACGGCCGTGACCGTCCACATCAGGCTGGAGGTGAGGTCGGGGAGGGGCCCGTCGTCCCACGGATTGCCGTCCGCATGCTGCGGGCGGCTGAGGGTCTCTCTGAGGCCGAGCATCGCTGAGGCTGTAGATCGGCTTTCCAGCGAGAAGATTGAGCTTCGCGCGTAGACTGAGCGCCGTGAGCGGGCATTCCAAGTGGGCATCGATCAAGCACAAGAAGAAGGCCGTGGACGCGAAGCGCGGCGCCCTCTTCACGAAGCTCACGCGCGCGATCAGCGTCGCGGCGCGTGAGGGCGGGGGAGACCCTGAGGGCAACCCGTCGCTCGCGCTCGCCATCCAGAAGGCGAGGGACGCCTCGATGCCCAAGGACAACATCGAGCGCGCGGTCGCCAAAGGCACGGGCGCGGACGCCGATGCCAACGCCTACGAGGCCGTGCTCTACGAGGGCTACGGCCCCGGCGGCGTGGCGATTCTGGTGGAGGTGCTCACCGACAACCGCAACCGCACCGGATCCGAGGTGCGGCACACCTTCTCGACGCACGGCGGCAACCTGGGCGAGCCCGGCTCCGTGGCCTGGATCTTCGAGAAGAAGGGCGAGATCGTGGTCGACGGCTCGCGCTACTCCGAGGACGACCTGCTGGCGGCGATCGACGCTGGCGCCGAGGACATGGCGCTCGACGGAGACGTCTGGGAGATCGTGACCGGGCCCGCCGAGCTGACGGCGGTGCGCCAGGCCCTCGAGGAGGCCGGAGTCGAGATCGACTCGGCCGAGCTCGTCCAGCGCCCCACCACCCGGACCCCCGTGGAGGAGGACCGGGTGGGCACGCTGATGCGCCTCATCGACGAGCTCGAGGAGAACGACGACGTGCAGGGCGTGCACGCCAACTTCGACGTGGACGCCGAGGTGCTCGAGCGGGTGGCCGCCGCCTGAAGACCCGGATCGGCGCCGCGGCCTTCTGGGTCGTCGCCGGAACGATGCACTTCGTGGTCCCCCGCCAGTACGAGGCGATCGTGCCGCCCTACCTGGCCCGCTGGAGGAAGGAGCTGGTGGTGGCGAGTGGGGTGGCGGAGATCGCCGGAGGGGTGGCTGTGCTGCCCGAGCGCACCCGCCGCGGCGCGCGCTGGTGGCTGCTCGCCACCCTCGCCGCGGTCTACCCGGCGAACATCCACATGGCCGTCAACTCCCAGGACTTCCCGAAGGTCCCGGCAGCCGCGCTCTGGGCGCGGCTGCCGGTTCAGGGACTCTTCGGGCTGCTCACCTGGCGCGGCACCCGCTGAGCCTCCACAGGGAGGCGTCCGCCCCCGGCCGCAGAATCCCCCCAGTGGTGGTCATCCTCGGCATCGATCCCGGCACCGCCCACACCGGGTATGGCGTCGTGCTCTCGAACGGGACCCGGCTCGCGGCGCTCGACGGCGGCGTGATCGAGACGCGCGCGGGCGTTCCGCTCGAGCGCCGGCTGGCGGACATCCACGCGCGCGTGTGCGACCTGATCCGCGAGCACGAGCCGGCCGCGCTGGCGGTCGAGGACGTCTACTTCGGGCGCAACGCCCACAGCGCGTTCGCCGTGGGCCAGGCCCGCGGGGTCGTGCTGCTGTCGGCCGGCATGGCCGGCATCCCCTGCTTCTCGTACACGCCCCAGGCCGTCAAGCAGGCCGTCTGCGGCACGGGCTCCGCGGCCAAGGACCAGGTGCAGCGCATGGTCGGCACGCTCCTATCCCTGTCCGAGCCGCCCGAGCCAGACCACGCGGCGGACGCGCTCGCCGTGGCGATCTGCCACGCGAACGGCGCCCCTCTGAAGGCGGCGCTCGCGTGAGGGTCCTCGCATGATCGCCTCCGTGCGCGGCCAGGTGCTCTCGCGGCTGCCCGGCGACGTGGTGATCGAGGCCGCCGGCGTGGGCTACCGGCTCGCCGTGTCCTCCGGGACCCTCAGCGCCGTGCCCTCCGTGGGGCGCGAGGCCACGCTCTTCTCGCACCTCGTGCTGCGCGACGACGGCATGCACCTCTACGGCTTCTCCTCCGAGGCCGAGCGCGAGCTGTTCCTGATGCTGATCGGCGTCCAGGGAGTGGGGCCGAAGGTGGCGCTCGCCGTGCTGTCTGGCGGCGCGCCCCGTGAGCTCCTGAACGCGATCGCCTCGGGCGACAGCGCGCGCTTCCAGACCGTGCCCGGCATCGGGAAGCGCACGGCCGAGCGCATCATCGTCGAGCTGCGCGAGAAGGTGGCCGGGAAGGTCACGGACGACATCGTCGTGCGCCGCACGGCCTCCGACGACCCGCGCACGCTGGCTCGCGAGGGCCTGCTCGGGCTCGGCTTCACCCCGCAGGAGGCCGACCGGCTGCTCGACCAGGCCGGGGGCGAGACGCCAGAGGACCTGATCGCCGAGGCGCTGAGGGCCGCCAGGTGAGCGGCGGCATCCGCACCCCGGGCGTGGAGCGCATCCAGGATCCCGTCCCCCTCACCGCCGAGGACGAGCTCGACCGCTCGCTGCGGCCGAAGCGGCTCGAGGACTTCGTCGGGCAGGAGCGCGTGAAGGAGCAGCTCGCCCTCTTCATCGAGGCCGCGAAGGCCCGCGGCGAGGCGCTCGACCACGTGCTGCTGGCCGGCCCGCCGGGCCTCGGCAAGACCTCGCTCGCGCAGATCGTCGCGAACGAGCTGGGGGCGGGCTTCGTGCCCACCGCCGGCCCGGCGCTGGAGCGCAAGGGGGACGTGGCGAGCTACCTCACGGCGCTCGACCCGCGCAGCGTCTTCTTCGTCGACGAGATCCACCGCCTGCCCACCGCCCTCGAGGAGACCTTCTATCCCGCGATGGAGGACCGCAAGCTGCCGATCACGGTCGGCCAGGGCGCGGGCGCGCGGGTGGTCTCGCTCGACCTCCCCGAGTTCACCCTGATCGGCGCCACCACCCGCACCGGCCTGCTCACCACCCCGCTGCGCGACCGCTTCGGCGTGACCCACCGGCTCGAGCTGTACGCGCCGGCGGACCTGGCGCGGATCGTCCTGCGCTCGGCCGGCATCCTCGACGTGGAGATAGACGCCGCCGGCGCGGAGGCGATCGCCGCCCGCTCGCGCGGCACGCCGCGCGTGGCCAACAGGCTGCTGAAGCGCGTCCGCGACTTCGCCCAGGTGCGCGGCGCCGGCCACATCGACGAGTCCGTCGCCGCGGAGGCGCTCGACCTGCTGGAGGTGGACGCCGCCGGGCTCGACCGCCTCGACAGGAACATCCTGCGCGCCATCTGCGAGAAGTTCGCCGGCGGCCCGGTGGGGCTCAGCACCCTCGCCGTCGCGGTGGGCGAGGAGGCGGACACGATCGAGGACGTCTACGAGCCCTACCTGCTCCAGCAGGGGTTCCTGATGCGCACCCCGCGCGGGCGGGTCGCCACCGACACGGCGTACCGCCATATGGGCCTCGAACCGCCCCGTCAGGGCTCGCAGCGCCTGTTCTAACCTGCCGTTTAGGCAAGCGCCTACCCTTGACCCCTCCATGCCGATCTTCATCTGCCCGAACTGCGGCAACCGCAGCGAGTCCTCCGAGCGCACCGCCGGCTTCCAGAGCCGCGCGAAGGCCTGCAAGCGCTGCGGGTTCGGGTTCTTGTTCGAGCTGCTGGACGACTACTACCCCGCGCCGAACGCCGCCTTCTTCATCCTCGACCAGCACGCCCGGCTGATCGGCACCGGCCGCGGCGCCCGGGAGCTCACCGGCCTCGGCGACCTCGACGTGATCGGCCGTCCGGTACAGGACGTGCTAAACCTCGAGTTCGAGGCCGGCGACGACCAGATCGCGATCGCCCTCGAGTGGGGCGTGCGCGTGCTCGACAAGCCCGTGGTGGTGCAGGCCGAAGGGGATCGCCCCGAGCCGGCGAAGGCTGACATCTTCCCCGCGTACGACGACGACGGGGGCCTTCTCCTCGTGCTGACCCCAGGATGACCAACCGCACCAGGAACCTGTCGATCCTCGGGGTCCTCGCGCTCCTGCTCGTGCTCGCGGGCTTCGTGATCGCCACGAAGCCGACGAAGCTCGGCCTGGACCTGAAGGGCGGCACCGAGCTGGTGTACCAGGGCCAGCCGACCCCGCAGGTGCCCAAGGTGACGCCGCAGGCGCTCAACGACGCCTTGGAGACGATCCGCAAGCGCACCGACGCCCTCGGCGTCTCCGAGCCCGAGATCCAGCGCTCGGGTCCTGACCAGATCTCGATCGGGCTGCCGGACGTGCAGAACGCCCAGCGCGCCATCGACCAGGTCGGCTCGACGGCGCAGCTGCAGTTCTACGACTGGGAGCCCAACGTGCTCCCGCGCGATCGCGGCCCCGACGTCCCGTTCGCCGGCTCGAAGGCGCTCTACCAGGCGGTGGAGGTCGCCACGAAGCAGAAGCCGAAGGCCGAGAAGGACGACGTGCCGCCCGGCTCCGACCTGACGCCGCAGCGGGCCGACAGGCAGAACGACACCGCCGGCGACCGCTACTACCTGTTCGGACCCGACCGCTACCCGATCGGCCCGGACAAGCAACCCCTGCGCGAGGGCAACTACGGGCCGTCCACGACCTGCAAGGACCTGCTCTCCGACTTCGAGCCTGCGTCCGGCGCGCCGCGCAAGTATCCCAAGGACTCCGAGTGCCTCGCGCAGCTGGAGGCGCTCGGCCCGGCAGGCCCGCCCGACGGCTCGCGAGTGTTCAAGGTCCCGCAGGGAATCGTCGTCGTCGAGGCCGAGCCGCTCCCGAACCAGTCCTTGCGCGTGCACCGCCTCTTCGTGATCGAGGACGACTCGGAGCTCTCCGGCAAGGAGATCAAGAACCCCGAGCAGAACTTCGACCCGAACACGAATGCGCCGCTCGTGACGATGGAGTTCACGGACAAGGGCCGCGCGGCCTTCGCGCGCGTGACGAAGCGGATCGCCGAGCGCGGGCGCGACTGCGAGACGCTCGCCGGGGTCTCGCCCGAGTGCGGCAACGTGCCACAGGAGGGCGCGCCGCCGGAGGAGTACTTCCAGCGCTTCGCGATCACGCTCGACAACACGATCGCCTCGCTCGCGACGATCGACTACCAGGACAACCCCGAGGGCATCGACGGCCGCACCGGCGCCTCGATCGAGAACATCGGCGACATCGGTCAGGCCCAGGACCTCGCCGAGAGCCTGCGCATCGGCGCCCTGCCGATCGACCTCAAGCTGATCTCGCAGACCCAGGTGTCCGCGACGCTCGGCCAGCAGGCGCTCGACCAGGGCCTCACCGCCGCGGGCGCGGGGCTCGCGCTCACGATCCTGTTCCTGCTCCTCTTCTACCGCGTGCTCGGCCTCGTGGCCACGGTCGCGCTGCTGATTTACGCCGCGCTGCTGTTCGCGCTCGTGAAGCTGATCCCGATCACGCTCACGCTCCCGGGCATCGCCGGAATGGTGCTCACGCTGGCGGTGGCGGCCGACGCCAACATCGTCATGTACGAGCGAATCAAGGAGGAGGTGCGTGGCGGCAGATCGGTGCCGGCCGCCATCTCGGCGGGCTACGCCAAGGCCCTCAGGACGATCATCGACGCGAACGTCGTCACGATCGGCGTCGCCTTCATCCTGTTCACGCTCGCCACGGCGGGCGTCAAGGGATTCGCCTTCACGCTCGGTGTCGGCACGCTCGTGTCGCTGTTCACCGCCGTGCTCGGCACCTCGGCGATCCTCGGCACGCTGGCGCGCACCCGCCTCTTGCGGCGCCCGAGCGCGCTGGGCGTGGCCACCAAGGAGAGCAAGGGCTGGAAGTTCGACTTCATGGGCAACTCGCGCTGGTTCTTCTCCATGTCGGGAGCGATCCTCGCGGCGGGCGCGATCGCCATCTCCACGCTCGGGCTCAACTTCGGCATCGACTTCGAGTCCGGCACGCGCATCACGGCGCCGCTACAGCAGGCAGCGAGCGTCGGCGAGGTGCGCGCGACCCTCGACCCGCTCGGCTACGCGGACGCCCAGATCCAGGGGGTCAAGGACCCCGAGCTCGGCGACAACGTGGTGCAGATCGAGGTGGCGCAGCTCGAGCCGGACCAGGTCACCCGGGTCGAGCAGGCCCTGGACAAGGACTTCGGGGTGGCCACGGCCGACTTCTCGGCGCAGTCGGTCGGTCCGACGTTCGGCGAGCAGATCGCCCGCACCGCGGTGCTCGCGGTGATCGCGTCGCTGCTCCTGATCTCCCTCTACATCGGCTTCCGCTTCGAGTGGAAGTTCGCCGTGCCCGTGTTGATCGCGCTCGCGCACGACCTGCTCATCACCGCGGGCGTCTACGCCCTGTTCGAGCGGGAGGTCACGACGGCCACGGTCGCCGCTCTGCTCACCATCCTGGGTTATTCCCTGTACGACACCGTGATCGTGTTCGACCGAATACGGGAGAACGTGCCGCGCATGCCGCGCGCCACCTTCTCGCAGATCGCGAACCGCTCGATGTCAGAGGTGTTCACGCGCTCGCTGGCCACGAGCTTCGTGGTGCTGATGCCGGTCGGCTCGCTGCTGCTGTTCGGCGGCGACACGCTGAAGGACTTCGCGTTCGCGCTGGCCGTCGGCGTGCTCTCGGGCGCCTACTCGTCGATCTTCATCGCGACGCCTGTGCTGGTGGAGTGGAAGGAGCGCGAGCACACCTACATGCGCAGGCGCCGGCTGATGCTGGAGGAGCACGCGGGGCACATCCCGGCATTCGCGCCGGGCGTCCTCGGCGAGCCCGCGGTGGCGGGCGCCTCGGCCACCGGCAAGGCCACGGCCACGGCCGCCACGGCGGCGGCGGCGGCGAGCCC
>DASQER010000052.1:0-2337 GCA_035633575.1 Thermoleophilaceae bacterium | reverse complement strand
CCAGCAGCTTCGGGGCGTGCTTGGACGGGTCGCGGGAGTTCAGCAGCACGACCGCCAGCCTGCGGCCGTTGCGGCGGGCCACTCCCACGAAGCAGCGGCCGGCCGCGTCGGTGTAGCCGGTCTTGAGGCCGATCGCGCCGGGGTAGCCGAGGCGGATGAGGGGGTTGTGGCCGTAGAGGTAGAGGTGGCCGCCCTTGACCGGGAAGCGGAAGTCCACCTGGCGGCGCCGGGCGATTCGGCGGATGCGGGGCTCGGCCATGGCGAGTCGGGTCATCACCGCGAGGTCGCGCGCGCAGGAGCGGTTGGCGTCCTCCAGGCCGTGCGAGGAGGCGAAGTGCGTGCACTCGAGTCCCCACAGCCGGGCGCGCTCGTTCATCAGCGCCACGAAGCGCCGCTCGCTCCCGGCCAGGTGCACGGCCAGCGCGATCGCGGCGTCGTTGCCCGACACGATCAGGAGCCCGTTCAGCAGCGTCTCGAAGCGCACGCGCCGGCCGCGTTGGAGCAGCCCGATTCCCGAGCCGGTGTAGTGGAGGGCGGCCGGGGTGATGCGCACGGGGTCGTCCGGCCGGCCGCGCTCGACGGCCAGGAGCGCGGTCATGATCTTCGTGAGGCTCGCCATCGGCAGCGCCAGCATCGGCCGCCGCCTCCAGAGCACCTCGCCCGTGTCGACGTCGAAGACGAGCCCCGCTCGCGGCGGCTTTCGCAGGCGCACGTGGAACGCGTCCACTCCGCCGAGCGGCACATCCGGCACCGGCTCCGCCTCGATCAGCGGCGCCGGCTCGCGCGGCTCCTCGGGAGCGCCCGCCACCGGCGGCGAGCCCACGGCGAGCGGCGGGCTCGACGCGCCACCGGCGCCGCCGTCTCCCAGCGACACGTACGCGGCCGCCGCGACACCCGCCGGCGCGGCGAGGATCGCGACGATCGCGATCAGCCGCGGAAGCCTCGAGCGGCGCCGGCCGCCTCCCTGCAGCGCGGGCCTGTGGGGAACCGGTGGCGGCCCCGTCCTAGCCATCCGGCGGCGAGGTGAGCGCGCCGAGCACCCCGAAGCCCAGCAGCGCGAGCACGATTGCGGACACCACCACGAGGATGTCGATGCCCTCGCGCACCGCGACCGAGATCGTCAGGAAGGCGAGCAGGCAGATGATCGCCAGGCTGCCCACAAGGGCGAGCGTTCGGGCCATCAGTACACCGGGATACGCCGCGCCTGGTCGTAGTCCTCGTGCACGTTGTTCGCGAACAGCTTGATCGCGAGCAGGCCGAACAGGAAGCCGCCGATGTGCGCGAAGTAGGCAACCCCGCCGCCGGCGTTCCCGATCGGCTCGCTGAAGGCCGGGAGCAGTTGCAGCAGGAACCACAACCCCAGTACGAGCAGCGCGGGCAATTCGACGATCGTGAAGATGATGATGATGAAGACGACCGTGGCCACGCGCGCCCTCGGATAGAGCCGCGCGTAGGCCCCCAGCACCGCGGCGATCGCGCCGCTCGCCCCCACCGTCGGGACCGTCGAGCTCGGCTCGAAGGCCACGTGGAGGCCGAGCGCGGCCACCCCGCCGAGCAGGTAGAAGAGCAAGAAGGTCAGGCGGCCCATCGAGTCCTCGACGTTGTTGCCGAAGATCCACAGGAACAGCATGTTCCCGGCGAGGTGGAGCAGGCTGCCGTGCATGAACATCGAGGTGAGGATCGTGAGCCAGAAGGGCGCCTGGTCCGCGGGCCCGCCGACGTCCTCGCCGGGGTTCGTGATCTCGAAGGGGATCGCCCCGTACTCCCGCACGCGGTCGTTCCCGAGGGCGCCCAGGCCCCACAGCCCCTCCTCGAAGGCGAAGTAGACGATCACGTTGATCGCGATCAGGGCCACGGTCACGACCGGGAAGCGCCGGGTCGGGATGTCGTCCTTGATCGGGAGCACGCAGCCTCCGGGGCATAATGCCCAAATGGCGGGCAGGTCCGCGCATCCCTACGAGGACACCGCGGTGATCGACTCGCGCGCGCCGCGCACCAACCAGGCCGTGATCGGAGTGCTCTCGCTGGTGGCCTTCATCACAGGCGCCGAATGGCTCGTGGCGGTGCTCGCCGCGCAGCTGGCCATCGGCCTCACGCTCGGACGCCGCTTCTGCCTTCCCTGCCTCCTCTACTTCGAGCTGTTCCAGCCCCGCTTCGGCGAGGGGCCGATCGAGGACTCGCGCCCGCCGCGCTTCGCGAACATGGTGGGGGTCGCCTTCCTGGGCGCCGCCACGCTCGCCTTCGTGCTCGGCGTCCCGGACCTCGGCTGGATGCTGACCTTGATCGTCGCCGCGCTCGCCCTGCTGGCGGCCACCACCGGCCTGTGCGCCGGCTGCG
>DASQER010000051.1:0-4366 GCA_035633575.1 Thermoleophilaceae bacterium | reverse complement strand
GCAGGCGGAGACGAAGCCCGACAGCTCGTCCACCGCGAACAGCGTCTTGGCCATGCGCGTCTCGCGCGCCACGCCGAGGAACGTCGCGTGGCCCGCCACCGCGTCGATCAGCTCCTGCGGGTAGTCCCTCTCCTCGAACAGCTCGAGGGCCTTGCGCGGGTGCCCGCTGGAGAGGTCGGGGTAGCGCTCGTAGTCGAGGTCGTGGAGCAGGCCTGTGACACCCCAGAGCCCCGCGTCCTCGCCCCACTCGCGGGCGTAGGCCCGCATGGCCGTCTCGACCCCGAGCATGTGCTTGCGCAGCGACTCGGACTCGGTCCACTCGCAGACGAGATCCCACGCTTCCTCGCGGGTTGGCTGGGCCATGGCCGGGCAGGGTATCCGGCCGCGTGCCCGAACCCCCGCAAATGGCCTTCGATACCCTTCGCCGGCCTCTCAATCCCAGCACCCGAACGGGCCCGCTAATGGAGAAGTTCATCATCGAGGGCGGGACGCCCCTAGCGGGGACCGTCGTTCCCGCCGGCAACAAGAACGCCGCTCTGCCTGCGCTCGCTGCGTCGGTCCTGACCAGCGAGGAGGTCGTGCTGCGCAACATCCCGCGCATCCGCGACGTCGAGGCGATGCTGGAGCTGCTGCGGCGCCTCGACGTGAAGGTCGAGTGGCTCGACGAGAACGTGGTCGCGCTCCAGGCCGACGAGCTCAGCCACACCGACGTGGACCGCGACTGGGCCGAGCGCATCCGCGCCTCGTTCCTGCTGGCGGGGCCGCTGCTCGCGCGCCGCGGGCGGGCGGACATGCCCCCGCCGGGCGGCGACGTGATCGGCCGCCGGCGCCTCGATCCGCACCTGGACGCCTTCCGCGCCCTCGGGGCCGACGTCCACTTGGACCGCAGCTACTACAGGCTGGCCGCGCCGGACGGGCTGCACGCCTGCGACTTCTTCATGGACGAGCCCTCGGTGATGGCGACCGAGAACGCGCTCATGGCCGCCGCGCTCACGCCCGGCTCGACCGTGATCCACAACGCCGCCGCGGAGCCGCACGTGCAGGACCTCGCGCGCCTGCTGATGGCGATGGGCGCGCGCATCGAGGGCATCGGCTCGAACCTGATGATCGTGCACGGCCAGGAGGAGCTCGGCGGCGCGGACTACTCGATCGGGCCCGACTACATCGAGATCGCCAGCTTCATCGCGCTGGCGGCCTGCACCGGCGGTGAGCTGCGGATCAGGGACTGCGCGACCGACGATCTGCGCATGACCCGGCTTGCCTTCGCGCGGCTCGGCTGCCGGATCGAGTTCGAGGGCAACGACGCGATCGTGCCGCCGGGCCAGCGTCTACGGGTCAAGTCGGACGAGGGCGACGCCATCTCGAAGATCGAGGACGGTCCCTGGCCTGCCTTCCCCGCCGACCTCACCAGCATCGCCGTGGCCATGGCCACGCAGGCGGAGGGCCTGATCCTGATCCACGAGAAGATGTTCGAGAACCGCCTCTACTTCGTTGACAAGCTGGTCACGATGGGCGCTCGGGTGATCGTCTGCGACCCGCACCGCGCGGTCGTAAGCGGCCCGAGCCGGCTTCACGGCGAGCGCATGGAGAGCCCCGACATCCGCGCCGGCATGGCGATGCTCATCGCCGCCCTGTGCGCGGAGGGCACGTCCGAGATCGGGAACATCCGTCAGATCGACCGCGGCTACGAGCGCATCGACGAGCGGCTGCGAACGCTCGGCGCGCGCATCGAGCGCGTGGCCACCGAGCGCGTGCCCGCGTAGGGCGGAGCCGGCGTGACTCATCCCATCCCGCCCGGGACCCGCGACGTCCTGCCCGAGGAGATGCGGGAGCTGCGCGCCATCGGCGACCGCATGCGCGCCTCCTTCGAGCGGGCCGGCTACGGCGAGGTCCACACGCCCGCGCTCGAGTACGAGGACGTCCTGCGCCGGGGAGAGGAGCGTGCCGCCGGGGCGCGCTATCGCACCTTCGACGAGCACGGCGCGGTGCTCGCGCTGCGCTCGGACATGACGATCCCGATCGCGCGCGTCGTGGCCACCCGCTACGCGGACGCCGAGCCGCCGCTGCGCTTCTCCTACTTCGCGCGCGCCTGGCGCGCCACCGACCGCGGTGTGGGGGAGCCGCGCGAGTTCCTCCAGGGCGGCTTGGAGCTGATCGGGGTCCCGGGAGCCGAGGGCGAGGCCGAGGTCGTGGCGCTCACGATCGCCGCGCTCGAGGAGGCCGGCCTGCGCCGGCACCGCATCGGGGTGGGGGACGGCGCCCTCTACCGCAGCCTGCTGGCCTCGCTCGGCGTGCCCGAGGAGGCGCATCTGCCGCTGCTCGAGAGCCTCTCGCGGCGCGACCTCGTGGGCCTCGAGGGGCAGGTGGACCGGCTCGGCCTCGGCCAGAGCGAGCGCGACCTGCTCGTGCGCCTGCCCCAGCTGCGCGGGGGCCGCGAGGTGCTGGAGCGAGCCGGCGGCCCGGCCGCCGAGGCGGTCGAGGGCCTGCGCGCGCTCCACGACCTGCTCACCGAGCGCGGGGTGGCCGACCGGGTGATCTTCGACCTCGGCCTCGTGCGCGAGCTCGGCTACTACACGGGCCCCGTGTTCGAGGTGTACGACCCGGCCGTGGGCTTCACCCTCGGAGGCGGGGGCCGCTACGACGAGCTGATCGGCCGCTTCGGCCGCGACCTGCCCGCCTGCGGCGTCGCGCTCGACGTGCAGCGAGTGCACCTCGCCCAGGCGGCCGAGGAGGCACTCGGATGAGCGGCAGGCTCACGATCGCGGTGCCGCGCGGCGCGCTGTTCGGCGACACGCTCGACCTGCTGGACGGCATCGGCATCGACACCTCCGAGGTGCGGGCGAACGACCGCAAGCTGCTGTTCGCCGGTGTCGGCATCGTGACCATGCGCCCGAGCGACGTGCCGACCTACGTGGAGCACGGCTCCGCCGACATCGGCATCACCGGCAAGGACGTGCTGCTGGAGCAGTCGCAGCGCCGGGTCTACGAGCTGCTCGACCTCGGCTACGGCCGCTGCCGGATGGTGGTGGCGGCCCCCGACAGGGGCGATCCGATCGGCGACGCCCTGCGGCGCCTCGGCCGCGTCCGCATCGCCACCAAGTACCCGCGCGTCGCGGCCGAGCACTTCGCCCGGACCGGCCGTCAGGCTGAGATCGTGGAGGTGAAGGGCTCCGTGGAGCTCGCGCCGCTCACCGGCCTGGCGGACGGCATCGTGGACCTCACCGCCAGCGGGAAGACGCTCGAGGAGAACAACCTGCGCGTGGTCGAGGAGATCGGCACCTGCACCGCGCGCCTGATCGCGAACCCGGTCGCGCACAAGCTGAAGGCCGGGCAGATCGACTCGATCGTGGAGCGGCTGCGCGCGTGAAGATCGTCCGCCTCGAGAACACCTGGTCCCGCGGCAGGCAGTCCGCCGACGTCGAGGAGTCCGTCCGCGAGATCCTGGCCGAGGTGGCCGCGCGGGGCGACGCCGCGGTGCTTGACCTCACAGAGCGCTTCGACCGTGCCGAGCTCGGGCCGGAGGAGCTGCGCGTGGACCCGCGCGAGCTCGAGGCATCGCTCGGCGCACTCGAGCCGGCCGTGCTCGGCGGCCTGCGCACCGCGATCGCCAACGTTCGCGCCGTGGCGAGCGCCCAGCTGCGCGAGCCGATCGCGGTCGAGCTCGCGGAGGGCCAGCACGTTGAGATCGCCGAGCTGCCCGTTCGGCGAGCGGCGGTCTATGTGCCGGGTGGCGAGGCGCCGTACCCGTCAACCGTCGTCATGGGCGCGGTGACAGCGAGAGCGGCCGGCGTCGAGGAGATCGTCGTCTGCGCGCCACCCGGGCCGGGCGGGCGGGCGCATCCCGTGATCCTGGCGGCTTGCGTCCTCTGCGAGGTGCACGAGGTCTACCGCATGGGCGGGGCGCAGGCGATCGGCGCGCTCGCGTACGGCACCGAGAGCGTGCGGCCGGTGGACGTGATCGTCGGCCCCGGCAACCCCTACGTGCAGGAGGCGAAGCGGCAGGTGGCCTGGACGCACGTGGGGATCGACGGCATCGCCGGCCCCAGCGAGCTCGCGGTGCTGGCTGCGGGCGCGGGGGCGGAGCCTGAGCTGATCGCGCTCGACCTGCTGGCCCAGTCCGAGCACGGCAGGAACAGCCCGCTCTGGCTCGTGTCTCCGGAGCGCGCCGTTCTGGATGCGGTCGGGGAGGCGGTCGAGCGGCTCGCTCCCGAGCGGCCGAGCGCCCGCGAGGCCGAGCTGCAGCTGATCCAGGTCGCCGACGCGCGCGACGGGCTGGCGCTCGTCGAGGAGATCGCGCCCGAGCACCTGGAGCTGGCCGGGGAGGAGGCCGAGGCGCTCGCCGGCGGCGTCCGGCGCGCCGGCTGCC
>DASQER010000050.1:0-7859 GCA_035633575.1 Thermoleophilaceae bacterium | reverse complement strand
CCCGCCCGGGATGGCGATCGCCTTGCGCGACCCGTCCAGCGTCGGCGCGGGATTCAGGCCGTCGGGCGCGAGGACATCCACAGTCAACCCGGCCCGCTCGTAACGGAACGCATACCCGTCCGGATCCGGCTCCGCTGGCTCGAATCCGGCGGCGCACAGAGCGGCGTCGATCGCGGCGAGCGCCTTGGGCGGACGGGCTTGCCCCAGCACGTCGATGTCTCTCGTCACGCGGACCACGGCGACGTCGCGTTCCATCGCATGAAGTTGAACCATCAGTCCACCAACCAGCGTCCACTCCGCCGGCAGCAACTCAACGAGGTCGCCCACGTCGTTCCAGAGCTCATCCGGGGCGTGGGGCGTTATGTCGATGTGGGTCACTGTGAAAGGCACCGGGCGGCTTCACGCCGAGCCCGCGGGTCGTCGTTTTCCAACAGATCGACGAGCACAGCTGCGCGAGGCGCCGCATCTCCGCGATCCGCAAGCGCGGGCCACAGCTTCTCGCTGACCCACCGCGCCTGGATGGGACCGCTCCCCGCGTCCAGCGCATGGTCGGCGACTATCCGGCTGCGGTGGCTGGCAGGTGCGTAGAACTCGACCTGGGGAGGGCCACCGTGCAAGCGGACGGTCTCCGCGGCTGACACGCCCGTCCGCAGCACGTCGTCACGGTCGAGCAGCCGGCTGAGCTCGGATGGGTGTCCATGAAAGCACTCGCTGTCGGCGCGCGACCTGAGCTGGTCAGCGAATTCGGACAGGGGATGTCCTTGAAGCCAATGCCGCGCGCGCGACAGGTGGTGCGGTTGCCAAGCGACGAGGTCAGCCGCGGGCTCATCGGAGGCGAGCAGCAGGACGGCCCACGCGAGATGCGGCGACAATGGGCGCCCGGGGCTCGCGTTTTGGCGACCTCGTCGCTCGACCGAACGCGCGTCGAGCAACCAAGTGTTGCCGTGCTTGAGACCGTCGATCTTCCCTGAGACGGCAAGTGACGTCACGGCCCGGGAACTGATTCCGAGGCGACACGCCGCCTGCTCTACGGTGATGAATGCGACCGGGTCCATGACGAAATAGTACCGACACCGGAACTATTTCGTGCAAAACCCCTTGCGGCTAGGCGGCCAGCGGCTCTGAAGTCCGGCGTGCATTGCGGGGCGGTGGTCCGCCCGCCGCAAACTCCGGCGGCGCGATCTCCAGGTAGGCGCCGAAGCTCCAGTTGAGGAAGCGCTTCGCTTGCATCGCTCTGATCGAGTGGTGCAGCGCGCGCGGCGGTACGCGTGGGACGAGCTTCTGCGCGGCCAGCATCGCCTCGAACTTCCAGCGGTGCCCCTCCGAGAAGTCTGCGTAGCGGGCCAGGGCGGAGGCGATGCTCTGCCGCCCCTCGACGACGGCTCGCAGCTCGCGGCCGCACGCAATCCCGAAGTAGAACGCGGTGCGGATGCCCTCGGCGGTGAGCGGCAGGCAGTGTCCGGCGGAGTCGCCCACGAAGAAGATCCCGTCGTCGGTGGCCGCGCGCAGCTTGTGCGGGATCCAGTTGCCCTGGTAGCGGACCGGCTCGCGCTCGAGGTCCTCCGCCAGCATCACCGTGGTGTCCTTGACGTGGAAGCGCGGGTCGAACGAACCCATGCCGATGCGGGTCTCGTCGCCGGCGGGGAAGCTCCAGCCGTAGCCGGCCGGCACGTACCTGCGGTCGATCCAGAGCTCCATGTCCTCGCCCGCGCCCCACGGATGGACCTCGAGCCCGCGCGACAGCGGCGCGTCGGGCGGCTGGTAGCCGCGGCCCAGCACGCGGCGCCAGCCCAGGGCGTCCACCACGACCGGAGCGGAGAGGTCGCCGCGGTCGGTGTGGACCACGTCGCCGGTGCGGCCATTCACCGTCGCGGTCTCGAACTCGGCGTCCGACTGCTGCCAGAGCAGCCGGCAAAGCTCGGGGTAGTCGAACGTGGCGAAGGTCCAGGGCAGCTCGAGGCGCGAGGTTCCGTAGGGCGTGTGGATCACGAGCCGGCCGAAGGTCTGGCGGTGCGAGCCCATCAGGCCCATCGCCCGCAGCCACTCTGTCGGGATGCCGCACGCGGACGTCTGGCGCTCCCCGATCTCGTAGCGGTCCAGCACCAATATGCGCGCGCCGGTGGCCGCCAGCTCGCGGGCCACGGTGAGCCCGGCGAAGCTGGCCCCGCAGACGAGGACGTCGTAGTCGCCGGCCAGGGAGGTGCGATCGGCGCCCCGCGTCGTGCGGCGAGTCGGCATGCGGGCAGACTAGCTAGGCTAGTGCGCTCAGTGCCGGATACAGAGACTGTTATTCCACCTCGAACCGTCGAGGGCTCGGGCGGCATGCTGCTCGAGATCGACGGACAGATCGTCCCAAACTACGACGCGACCATCGTCCCCTTCGACGAGGGCGACGTCGTGTCGGGCAAGGTCGTCCGCATCGACCAGGACGAGGTCCTGGTGGACATCGGGTACAAGAGCGAGGGCGTCATCCCGATGAACGAGCTCTCGATCCGGAAGGCGGTCGATCCGCACGATGAGGTGGAGCTCGGGGAGGAGGTCGACGCCCTCGTCCTCACCAAGGAGGACCAGGACGGCCGGCTCGTCCTCTCCAAGAAGCGCGCCCGCTTCGAGAAGGCCTGGCGCAAGATCGAGGCCGCCGCCGAGTCCGGCGAGCCTGTCGAGGGCACCGTGATCGAGGTCGTCAAGGGCGGCCTGATCATCGACCTCGGGGTGCGCGGCTTCCTGCCGGCCTCGCTCGTGGACATCCGCCGCGTCCAGAACCTCGACGAGTTCCTCGGCACGAAGATCGAGTGCAAGGTCATCGAGCTCAACCGCTCCCGCAACAACGTCGTGCTCTCGCGCCGCGCGGTGCTGGAGGAGGAGCGCAAGGAGGTCCGCCAGCAGATCCTCGACCGCCTGCAGCCGGGCATGGTCGTGGAGGGCGCGATCTCGAACATCGTCGACTTCGGCGCGTTCGTGGACCTGGACGGCATCGACGGCCTGATCCACATCTCGGAGCTCTCCTGGAGCCACGTGAACCACCCGTCGGAGATCCTCTCGATCGGCGACGTGGTGCCGGTGAAGGTGCTCGACATCGACCGCGACCGCCAGCGCATCTCCCTGGGCCTCAAGCAGACCCAGGAGGACCCGTGGCAGCGGGTGATCGACACCTACCGGATCGGCGACGAGCTCGAGGGCAAGGTCACCAAGGTCGTCACCTTCGGCGCCTTCGTCGAGATCATGGACGGAGTCGAGGGCCTCGTGCACATCTCCGAGCTGGCCCACCACCACGTCGAGAACCCGCGCGAGATCGTCGAGCCGGGCCAGGACGTGCGCGTGAAGATCCTCGAGATCGACTCCGAGCGCCGCCGCCTCTCGCTGTCCGTGAAGCGGGTCGAGGAGCAGCTGGCGCACATCAAGTCCGCCACCGAGGCCGGGGCCGCCGCCGCCGAGGCGAACGCCGAGGAGATCGGCGACGTGCCGGACCTCGGGCTCTCAGAGGACGTCTTCGCGGGCCCGTCGATCGGCGGGCTGGACGCGCTCCGCAACCTGCCCGACGCGCAGGAGCCGGCCGCCGAGGCCGAGCTCCCCGAGGCCGAGCCGGCCCCGGACGCCGTCGACGCAGAGCCGCCCGCGGACGCCGCCGGATCGGAGGCCGAGCCGGATGCTGCCCCGGAGCCCGAGCCGGCTGCCCCGGAGGCCGAGCCGGCCGCCGAGGCCACGGAGGAGCCCACGGCTCCTCCCAGCGAGGACGAAGAGCCCCAGGAGCAGTAGATGGCCGGGGTCCCGTTCGTGGGGCTCACGGGCGGTCTCGGCGCCGGAAAGTCCGAGGCGCTGCGCGCACTCGGCGAGCTGGGCGCGGCGACGCTCTCCACGGATGCGGTCGTCCACGACCTCCTGGCGAGCGACGAGCTGCGCGACCTGGTGGTCGATCGCCTCGGCGACGGGGTGGCGCCCGGCGGGACCCTGGACCGCTCGCTGATCGCGGAGCGCGTGTTCGGTGACGACGAGGCGCGCGGCTGGCTCGAGGGCGAGCTGTGGCCGCGCGTGGGGGCGCGCGTGGCCGGGTGGAGGGAGGAGGTGGCCGCCCTGGAGCCGCCCCCGCCCGCCGCGGTGGTCGAGGTGCCGCTCCTCTTCGAGTCCGGGATGGAGGCGGTCTTCGACGCCACGATCGCGGTGGTCGCGGACGAGACCGTGCGCGAGGAGCGGGCCGGCGCGCGCGGGCACGCGGCCGTGCCTGAGCGGGCCGGGCGCCAGCTCTCGCAGGAGGAGAAGTCGCAACGAGCGGACTTCGCGGTGCGCAACGACGGCACACTTGACGAGTTGAGAGAGACACTGTCGCGAGTACTTGCGACACTCGAACCGGTCCCGTGAGCTCACACGTCGCCCGCAGAGTCGCCCGCCGCCTTCCCCCCCGCGCCAGGATCAGGCGCTGGCGGCTGGCGCTTGTCGCGGTGGCGGCGATCCTGGGCGCCGTCTGCGCGGCGCTCGTGTCCGGGCTCGGAGAGGACGCGGTGCGCGAGATCACGCTCCCGCTCCGCCACGACGACATCATCCGCCAGCAGGCGGCCGACAAGGGCCTCGACCCGGCGCTGATCGCCGCGGTGATCTACGAGGAGTCGCGCTTCCGCGACCAGACCTCGCACGCAGGCGCGCGCGGGCTGATGCAGATCACGCCCGACACCGCCGACTTCATCGCGCGGCACTCGGGCGGGATCCGCTTCAAGCAGTCCGACCTCGCCACGCCGCAGATCAACATCGCCTACGGGACCTACTACCTGCGCTACCTGATCGACCACTACGACGGCAACGAGGCGCTGGCCGTTGCGGCCTACAACGCGGGCTTCGGCAACGTGGACAGGTGGGTGGACAAGGCCGGCGGGCTCGGCGAGTTCAACACCGCCGAGCACATCCCCTTCCCGGAGACGCGCGCCTACGTGGATAACGTGCTCGAGCGCCGCGGCGAGTACCGCCACAACTACGCGGACGACCTCGGCCTCTAGGCCGGATGAGTTCGGCCTACCGCTCTTCGCGCCTTGCGACAGCGGGCGGCTTCAGCGCGACGCCGATGTCTCGCTCTCGCATTCATGCACCAATCATGAGTTCGGCCTAGAGTCCCCACCGATACCGAGCGAAGGAGCGGGAGATGTCCCAGGAGAACGTAGACCTAGTCCGTGCCGGCTACGACGACTTCAACAGCGGCAACGTCGAGGGTGTGATCGCGCGGCTCCACGCCGAGGTCGAGTGGATCGAGCCGGGCGGCGGCGGTTCTCCGTCAGGCACCTTTAAGGGGCCCGACAGCGTCGCCAACGAAGTGTTCGCCAAGGTGCCGGAGACCTTCGACGAGTTCACGTGCAGCGTCGAAGACGCCAGCGACGAGGGCGACACCGTCGTTGTCACCGCCCGCTTCAAGGGGAAGAACAAGAGCGGTGCCGAATTCGACACCCAGGCCGAGCACGTTTGGGAGGTTCGCGACGGCAAGGTCGCGCGGTTCGAGAACACGGTTGACCAGGAGGCCTGGGCCAAGGCCTGGAGTTGAGCGAACCGCGCGGGCAGCCCAACGAGTGGTCCGCGGCTTGCCTTGTATCTAGCTAGCAAGCGCAAGCGCTGCTTAGAAATCAAGGGCGCGAAGGTTTCGCGTGAAAGCAGGAGTGCTCGCAACGTCGAGCGCGCAGGTCCCCTTCGGACGTAAAGCCCCAGCGCCTGAGCCGATCCTCCGTCGGCGCACTGGGCGACTTGACGCGCCCTTGGATCACACCGCTATGCGACGCCGGGGCCGGTCTGGGCCGAGGCCTCTTCCCAGCGGGCGTAGGCCTCCTCAACGGCCTTCTTCGCCGCCGCGTGGCGGGCGGTCGCCCGCTCGCTGCTCGTGGGGCTCGCCCAGGCCGAGGGGTCGGCAAGCTCCTCCTCGAGCGCTCGCAGCGCCGCCTCCGCCCTCTCGACCTCGCGCTCCAGCTGGGCCGCCCGCTTGACTGCGTTCTTGGACGGGCCGCTCGGCTTTGCGCGACCGTTCGACTTCGGCTTGGCCTTCGCCTTCGCCTTCTCGCGGGCGGGGCGCGTCCGCTCCGTCTCGCGACGCTCCTCGCGCACGCGCGAGTACTCGGCCCAGCCGCCCTGATAGCTCTTCAGGCGGCCGTCCTCCAGCGCGATCGTGCGCGTGCCGACCGCGTCCAGCAGCGCGCGGTCGTGGGAGACCAGCAGCACGGTCCCGTCGAACGCGCTGAGGGCGTCCTCGAGCGCCTCGCGCGCGTCGATGTCGAGGTGGTTGGTGGGCTCGTCCAGGATCAGGACGTTTGCGCCCGACGCCACCAGGATCGCGAGCGACAGCCGCCGGAGCTCGCCTCCCGAGAGTCCGTCGAGCGGCTTCTCGGCCTCCTCACCGCTGAACAGGAAGCGGCCGAGGAGGGCGCGCGCCCTGCCCGGCGTGAGGCCGGTGGCGCGCTGCGCGGCCTCCAGCACCGTGCCGGTCGAGCCAAGCTCTCCGGCGTGCTGGGAGAGGTAGCCGAGCTGCACGTTGTGACCGGACCGGAGCTTGCCGGCGTCCAGCTTGCGCCGGCCGGCCAGCGCATCGATCAGCGTGGTCTTGCCGGCGCCGTTCGGGCCCACGAGCGAGACGTGCTCGCCGCGCTCGAGCCACAGCTCGCCCTCGTCGAGCAGCGTCCGGCCGGGCACCTCGAGCCGCGCGCCCTCCATGTCGAGCACCACCCGGCCCGAACGCTCGGCGCCGCCGAACTTGAAGCCGAGCGCGCGGTTGTCCGCGGGGTCGCGCTCGACCCTCTCCATCTTGTCGAGCTTCTTCACGCGCGACTGCGCCTGGCGCGCCTTCGTGGCCTTGTAGCGGAAGCGCTCGATGAAGCGCTCCATGCGGGCGATCTCCGCCTGCTGCTTCTCGATCTGCTTGCCGAGCTGGATCTCGCGTGCGGCGGCCTCCCGGCGCCAGGCGTGCCAGGAGCCGGGGAAGAAGCGCGAGCGCCCGGCCTCGAGCTCGAGCACGGAGGTGCCCACCGCCTCAAGGAACCAGCGGTCGTGGGCGACGAGGATCACCGCGGCGTCGAGGCCGGTGAGGTACTCCTCGAGCCACTCGAGCGAGGCGATGTCCAGGTGGTTCGTGGGCTCGTCGAGCAGCAGCAGGTCGGGGTCGCCCGCGAGCGCGCGGGCGAGCGAGGCGCGCGTGAGCTCGCCGCCCGAGAAGGTGGAGAGCGGCCGGTCGAGCTGCTCGTCGGAGAAGCCGAGCCCGTGCAGCGGCCCGAGCGCGCGCGCTCGCCAGTTCCAGCCGCCGGCGTGCTCGAGGCGCGACTGCGCGCGCGAGTAGCGGCCGAGCAGAGCGCCGTCGTCGGGCCGATCCACCATCTCGCCCTCGAGCCGGCGCAGGTCCTCCTCCAGCGCCACCAGGTCGCGGCACCCCGAGAGGACGTAGTCGCGCAGGGAGAGGTCGCGCTCGCGCGGCGGACGCTGGTCGTGGAGCGCCACCCGCGTGCCCTTCTCGAAGGCGAGCTCGCCACCGTCGATGCCGGTCTCGCCGGAGACCATGCGCAGCAGCGTCGTCTTGCCGGCCCCGTTGCGGCCGGCGAGCGTCATGCGGTCGCCGCGCTCGAGCTTGAACGAGACGCCGCGGAACAGCGGGTTCCCCGCCATGTCCTTGTCCAGCGCGCTTGCGATGACGACGGCCATGCCGCCGTCAAGGCTAGAGCCGTTCCCGTACGCAGAAAGGCCCGCCACCGGGGCCGGCCTTTCCTTGCGTGTCGTGGGGTGGGCGGGTCAGGCCGCCGCCGGCGCGGTGCCGGTGACCGGGGCCGTTCCGGACGGGTTGCCCGGGCGGCGGATTCCGAGCACCATCAGGGCGAGTCCGGCGAGGAGCACGAACGAGCCGCCGGCGA
>DASQER010000049.1:0-4674 GCA_035633575.1 Thermoleophilaceae bacterium | reverse complement strand
ACTACGGCGAGGAGGAGCCGTTCGAGCGCTTCGCCAAGGACACCGGCACCGACCTGCGCCTGCGCGGCGGCTCCGCGTCCGAGCTCTACGAGCGCCTCCGCTCGGAGGGCAGGAACACCCCCGCGGACGTGCTGATCACCGTGGACGCCGCGAACCTCTGGCGCGCCAAGGAGGCAGGGCTGCTCGAGCCGCTGCGCTCGCCGAAGCTCGAGCGGGAGGTGCCCGCCGGCCTGCGCGACCCCGACGGCGCCTGGTACGGGCTGACCCTGCGAGCACGGACGATCATGCGCTCGACGGAGCGCGTCAAGCCCGGCGAGGTCACGACCTACGAGGGCCTCGGCGACCCGCGCTGGAAGGGCCGCCTCTGCCTGCGCTCCGGGACGAGCGAGTACAACGTCTCCTTTGTTGCCGACCGCCTCGCGAAGGACGGTCGCGAGGCGACCGAGCGCATGCTGCGGCGCTGGATGGCGAACGACCCGGACATCCTCGGCTCGGACACCGACGTTCTGCACGCGATCGCCGACGGCGACTGCGACGTCGGCCTCACCAACTCGTACTACCTCGGCCGCGAGCTGGAGGAGGACCCGGGCTTCCCGGTCGCGCTCGAGTGGGCTGACCAGCAGGGGAGGGGCACCCACGTGAACCTGTCCGGCCTCGGGGTCGTGCGCGGCAGCGACCAAGCCGACGCCGCGCGCAGGCTGATCGAGTTCCTGCTCGAGCCGCGCGAGCAGGAGGTGTTCGCCCAGAACAACCACGAGTTCCCGGTCGCACCCGGCGCGCGGCCCTCGCCGCAGATCGCCCGCTTCGGAGACTTCAAGCGCGACCCGATCGACGTCGCCCGCGCCGGCGCCCGGCTCGACGAGGCGCTCAACCTGATGGACGAGGTTGGGTGGGACTGAGGTCCCGGATGGCGCGCGGCCGCCTCGACGGCTTCGCCGTCGCCACGATCCTCTGTGCGCTGCTGGTGGCGGGGCCGCTCATCGGCCTGCCGCTCTCGTTCATCGTCGCCCCGGGCGGCCTCTCGAGGTTCTCGGGCTTCGTGCCGGAGGCGGTGGGGGCCACGGCCGTCCTGCTGGTGGGGGTCGGCGCCGGGACCTTCCTGCTCGGGACCGCGCTCGCCGCGCTCGTCTCGTTCTTCGAGTTCCCGGGCCGCCGCTGGATCGAGTGGGCGCTCGTGCTGCCGCTCGCCATGCCCGGCTACGTGTTCACGCTGTTCGCGCTCGGGCTCGACGTGCCCGGCATCCGCTCGACGCTCGGTGCGGTGTGCGTGTTCACGCTCGTGCTCTACCCCTACGTCTACCTGCTCGCGCGCGCCGCGTTCCTCAGCCAGTCGCGCACGCTGCTCGAGGCGGCGCGCGGGCTCGGGCTCTCGCGGGCGCGCGCGATCCTGCGCGTGGGGCTGCCGCTCGCCCGGCCGGCGATCCTCGGCGGAGTGGCGCTCGCGCTGATGGAGGCGCTCGCCGACTTCGGCACGGTGAACCTGCTGGGGGTCAGGACGTTCACGGACGCGATCTACCGCGTCTGGTTCAACGCGTTCGACCGCGACGCGGCGATGCAGCTCGCCACGCTGCTCGTGTCGGTCACGCTCACGCTGCTCGTGCTCGAGCGCCTCGCGCGCGGGCGCGCGCGCCACGCCCAGCTCGCCGCGCGCGGGGAGGTGGTGCCCCCGGTGCGCCTGCGCGGGCTCCCCGCCATGGCGGCGGCGATCCTGCCGCTGGCGCTGGTGGGGCTCGTGGTGGTGGCGCCGCTCGCCCAGCTCGCCGCGTGGTCGGTCGAGTCGGTCAGGGAGGGGCTGCTCGCGCCGGAGTTCGCGGCCGCGGCGCGCAACAGCGCCCTGCTCGCCGGGATGAGCGCGGTGCTGGTGCCCGTGGTGGCCCTGCTGCTCGCCTACGGTGTGCGGGCAAGCCGCTCGAGGATCGCGGCCGTCTCGGCGCGTACCGCTACGATCGGGTACGGCCTGCCGGGCTCCGTGGTCGCCGTGGCGGTGATCGTGCCGCTCGGCTGGCTCGAGCGGCGCATCGACGGAGTGGCCGGCACGGGACTACTGCTCACCGGCACAGTGATCGGACTCTTCTACGCCTACGTCGTCCGCTTCCTGGCGCTCGCCTGGGGCGCGATCGAGGCCAGCCTGCTGCGCATCCCGCGCCAGCTCGACGACGCAGCGCGCGGGCTCGGCGCCGACCGCCTCGACGTGCTGGCGCGCGTGCACGTGCCGCTGCTCCGCACCGGCCTCGCCACCGCTGCCCTGCTCGTGTTCGTGGAGGTCCTGAAGGAGCTGCCCGCGACGCTGCTGCTGCGGCCGCTCGGCGGCGACACCCTCGCGATCGCGGTCTGGCAGGCCACGAGCGAGTCGCTCTTCCAGACCGCCGGGCTGCCCGCGCTCCTGATCGTGCTCGTCGGCCTGCTGCCGGTGGCGCTGATGATCAGGCTCTCCGGGCGCGGCGGCGTGCAGGTCGAGGCGTCGCCCGCGGTGGGCGCGTGGGCCGAGGAGCCCGAGGAGGTCCCGGCATGAGCCACGTGCGCGTGCGCGGCCTCTCGAAGTCGTTCGGCGCGGTCGAGGCCGTGCGCGAGCTGAACCTCGAGATCGAGCGCGGCGAGCTGCTCGCGGTGCTGGGGCCGTCCGGCTGCGGCAAGACCACGCTGCTGCGGGTGATTGCCGGCTTCGAGCAGCCGGACGCCGGCTGCGTGGTCGTCTCCGACGAGGTGGTGGCCGGGCCGGGGCGGATCGTGCCGCCCGAGAAGCGGCGCGTCGGGATGGTCTTCCAGGACTACGCGCTGTTCCCGCACCTGAGCGTGGAGGGCAATGTCGCGTTCGGGCTCTCGAGCCGGCCGCGCGAGGAGCGCGACGCGCTCACCCGGCGCACGCTCGAGCTGGTCGGCCTCCAGCACAAGGCCGGCTGCGACGTGCACGAGCTCTCCGGAGGCGAGCGCCAGCGCGTCGCCCTCGCCCGCGCGCTCGCCCCCGAGCCGGACCTGGTTCTGCTCGACGAGCCCTTCTCGAGCCTCGACGCGACGCTGCGGGGCGGGCTGCGCCGCGAGGTGGAGCTGATCCTGCGCGATGCGGAGGCCACCGCCCTGCTCGTGACCCACGACCAGGAGGAGGCGCTCTCGCTCGCCGACCGCGTGGCCGTGATGCGCGACGGGCAGATCGTGCAGGTGGGCCCGCCCGTGGAGGTCTACGGCGAGCCTGCCTCGCGCTGGGCCGCGCAGTTCGTGGGCGAGGTGAACGTGCTGTCGGGCGTCGCGCGCGGCAGCGGGGTCGAGACCGAGCTCGGCGTCTTCGACCTGCGCGTCCCCGCGAGCGGCTCGGTGCACGTGGCCGTCCGCCCCGAGCAGCTCGAGCTGAGCGTGCGCGGCAACGCCAACGCCGAGGTGGTGGCGCGCGAGTTCCGAGGTCACGACGTGCTCTACCGCCTGCGGCACGAGGGCGGCAAGACGCTGCTGGTCCAGCTGCCCTCGCTCGAGCTGCACGAGGTGGGCGAGCGCGTGTTCGTGCGGCCGGCGCCGGCGGCGGTGACCGCCCTGGTCGATTAGGGTCGGCACATGAAGCTCTACGTCTGCTGGGGGACGTACCGCTCGCCCCGCCCGGGCGGCCATCCGTGCCGGAACGCCCACGAGGCACTGAGAGACGCGGGCTGGAAGCCCGAGGTCGAGAAGGTCTACGGCTGGGGCGTGCTGCCCGACGTGATGAACCCGACGCGCGCGAAGGTCCGCGAGCTGAGCGGCCAGGGGATGGTGCCCGTGCTCGTGACCGACGACGGGGAGGTCATCTCCGGCTCGGACAGGATCGCGAAGTGGGCGAAGGACAACCCGGCGAGCGGCGCCGACCGCGGCTGAGGAAAGCAGGAGCGAGCAGTCGCTTCTCGCGCCTTGCGACAGCGGGCGGCTTCTGCGCGACGCCGATGTCTCGCTCTCGCATTCATGGGAGAGCAACACTCTCGTTCACCGTCGCTCTTGGAACGCGACCGCGTTATCGCTTGGCGCCGAATCCGATAATGCGCGGAGTGGGGCGATCCGCTCGAGCGCGTGTGAAGCACGAGGTCGGTGGTGGCCGCGGCGCGCGTGAGCGGTGGCGCTGATGTCGTCCTTCCGCTGTCTTCGGGTAAAACGGGGTGCGCGAGCAGGGTCGGCCCCGCGCGGACGGTCACCTGTCTCGCGGCCTCGTCGAGACGGCGGCCTTGGTCTAGGAACCGGCCTGGGAGGCGGCCCAGTCGCGTAGCCGGCCCGAGAGCTCCGGCGCGGCCGGGCCTACTTCGACTACGGCGTCGGTCGGGATGTTCGCCCGGCGGGCGGCGCTCTTGATGGCGTCCGGAGAGGGCGCCTCGTAGAGGCAGTATGTGCGCCGCTGGTCTGCGCTCAGGAACGAGAACAGCCAGCGGACGCCCTCGTCCGCGTTGATCTCGTCGATCAACTTGACGTCGCTGCTCGTGAGCTCGAGCTGTTCCGCGAAGGTTCGTTCGATCACGTAGAGCGGCATGGTCTCCGGATCGTAGCGCGGGCCACTACGTCTCGACCAGGCCGTGCCGGTGAGCATAGGAGGCGGCTTCGGTGCGATTGGAGCAGCTGGTCTTGCGAAGGATGCTGCGGATGTGGTTGGCGGCCGTGTGCTCGCTTATGAAGAGCGTCGTGCCGATCTCGCGGTTGCTCAGACCCCGTGCGACGAGGCCCAGGATC
>DASQER010000048.1:0-4397 GCA_035633575.1 Thermoleophilaceae bacterium | reverse complement strand
GTTCAACCCGAGCCTCGCCGCGCTCATGTTCGGCGTCGGCGCGGGGGCGATCGCCCAGGTTGTGGTCCAGATCGCTCCGCAGGTCCGCGACGGCGCGGGCCGGCTGCTGCACCCGCTGGCCGTGGCCGGCCTCCTCACCGGCCTGGCGGTGATGTACGTGACCGGGCTCCTGGTGTCGGTCTGATGGCCGCCACCCGGACCGACGCCAGCGAGATCTCCAACGCGGTCCAGGACTACGCGAAGGCGATCTGGTCGATCGCCCAGCGCAGCGACGCGCCGGCGTCCACGTCGGCGATAGCGGAGCGCCTGGGCGTCTCGCCCGCGTCCGCCTCGGCGATGGTGAAGCGGCTCGAGTCGCTCGGGCTCGTGTCGCGCGAGCCGTATCACGGCGTCCGGCTCACGCGCGCGGGCGAGCGGGTGGCCCTCGCGGTGCTGCGCCACCACAGGCTGCTCGAGCTCTACCTGGCCGAGGCGCTCGGCATGCCGTGGGACCGCGTGCACGAGGAGGCGGAGAAGCTGGAGCACGCGATCTCGCCCGAGCTCTCGGAGCTGATCGCCGCGAAGCTCGGCCACCCCACCCACGACCCGCACGGAGACCCCATCCCCACGCGCGACGGCGAGATCGACGAGCCCCCCACGCGTGCGCTGGCCGACCTGCGCGCGGGCGAGCGCGGCTCGTTCGCGCGCGTCTCCGACTCGAACCCGGAGATGCTGCGCTACCTGTCGGAGCACGGGATCGCACCGGGCGACGAGCTCGAGCTGGCCGGCCGCGAGCCGTTCGGCGGTCCGCTTACGGTGCGGGCCAACGGCCGCGACCACGCCCTCGGCGCCCAGCTTGCCCGAGCGATGCGCGTGGAGAGCGCCGGGTAAGCTTCGTGGCCGAGATGGCGCTTGCCGACGACTTCCAGGGAACGATCGACTCGCTTCCGCCGGACTGGACGCAGCTGGAGATGGACCTCCGGATCGCGGACGAGGACCGCTACATCGACGCCGCCACGCTGCTGGTGCAGATCAACGCCATGCCCTACTCGCAGCACGACTGGCACTGGCGCATCCGCTCCGCGCACACGTTCGGGCACGCCGCCGCGCCGGAGACCGTGCACGGCACGCTCGGGCTGCTGGACGACGAGGGCATCGAGGGCGAGCTCGTGCTGCGCGAGGCACGCTCGGGCCGGGTCGAGGTGGTCCAGATGTGGGGCCGCCCCGAGTCCGTGCGCCAGGAGTTCAACCGCCGCCGCGCGCAGTAGGCCGTGGCGCGCGTCGCGCTGCTCTGCCCGGACCTGCTGTTCGGGTCGAAGCTGCAGGGAGCGCTGCGCGCCGCCGGGCACGAGCCGGTGGCGGCCGGCGAGGATGCCGAGCTCCTCGTGGTCGACCTCACCGACGAGCCGGATGCGCGTATCGAGCAGTCGGCGGAAGCCGGCGTGCCGCGGCTCGGCTTCTACTCGCACGTCGAGCAGGACGTTCGCCGCCGCGCCGAGGAGGCCGGCTTCGAACGCGTCGTGCCACGCTCGCGAATGGCCAGGGAGGCCGCCGCCCTGGTGGAGGCGATGCTCTAGGGCAGCAGGCAGGAAGGAATCGGCGCACGGCGGCGAAGAGTACGGCTGAACGCCATGAATTCCCTCTGGAGGTGACGCACGTGCAGGACCGTGGGCCCGCGGCCTATATCGCCGAGTTCGTCGGCACGCTGTTGCTGGTCTTCTTCGTCACGGCGGTGGTCACGCTCTACGTGACCCCGCCGAGCCCGACGAACCCCGCTCCGTTCATCGACTTCTCGGTGGTCGGCCTGGTGCACGTCTTCCTGCTGTTCGTGCTCGTCCAGACGCTCGCGCTGATCTCCGGTGCGCACTTCAACCCCGCGGTAACCGTGGTGATGACCGCGCTGCGCCAGATCAAGCCGCCGGACGCGCTCGTGTACATCGTCGCGCAGCTCGGCGGCGGCGTCGCCGGCGCGCTGCTCACGAAGCTGCTCCTCGAGGACGAGGGCAAGGCGGTCAACTACGGGATCACCGCCGTTTCGTCGCGCCTGGAAGGCGCCATCTTCCCCGGCATGGTCGTGGAGGCGCTCGGCACCTTCTTCCTCGTCTGGGCGATCGTCGGCGTGGCCATGAACCCGCGCGCCACGAAGGAGTGGGCCGGGCTCGCGATCGGCGGCGCGCTCGGCATGGCCGTGATGGTGCTTGCGCCGCTCACCGGCGCGGGCTTCAACCCGGCACGCAGCTTCGGGCCGGCAATCGTGTCCGGCGAGTTCAACGGGGCCGGCGACTTCCTGCTCGTCTACGTGGCGGCGCCCCTCGTCGGCGCGCTGCTCTCGGGCTTCCTCTACTTCAACCTCGTCATCGCACCGGGGAAGAAGGGGGTAGGGGGCGCGGAGCCGGTCGGCTAGCCGACCAGACGACGAACGCGGCGATCGCGGCACCGGCCAGGAAGTCGGTGACGATCGTCGCGTACCAGAACGGTGGGATGTCGGGCGAGCCGTACAGGAAGTGCGCGGGCGTGATCAGCCCTGTGAGCGAGTAGATCAAGAGGCAGGCGTGCGCGTCGCGGTCGCGGCCCCGGGCGTAGAGCCTGTAGCCGTACAACCCGATGGCGGTGAGCGGGGGCCAGGACAGGATGATCGCGATCTGCACCGCCGGGCCGCCCCCGGGGTAGCTGTCCATCTCCACGAAGTTGTGCGAGTAGTGCGCCGCCGTGGAGAGGATGCTGAAGGCCAGGATCGCCCGCAGCCCGTTCAGGCCGGGTGAGCGCATAAGCGTAGGCTAGCCCGGTAGGGTTGCGTCACGCAACCCACTCAGGAGAGGATCACCATGGCCGACTACGCCGTGAAGCGCATCGACGACATGGAGGCGATCGTTCGGGGCAGCTTCAAGAAGGCTCGCGCCGAGCTGGGAGTCACGTCGTTCGGCATCCAGGTGATCGACATGCCGCCGAACCTCGACGGCTATCCCGAGCACGACCACGCCGAGGACGGCCAGGAGGAGGTCTACGTGGCGATGCGCGGGAGCGCGGAGATCGACATCGAGGGCGAGCGCTTCCCGCTCGATCCCGACACCATGGTCCGGGTGTCGGCGGGCACGAAGCGCAAGATCTACCCGGGCGACGAGGGCGTGCGCGTGCTCGTGGTGGGCGGCATTCCCGGCTCCGCGTACGAGGTGAGGGACTTCACGGAGCTCGGCGCGCCGGATCCGTCCGCGGGCCAGGCGGGCTAACCCGCGCGCGCCGATCGGCGGCTGACGCTCTACCGGAACAGATCCTGCTCCGCCGGGCGGCGCAGCGCCGCCGCGCCCGGGCCGTCCTCGCGCGTGACGTAGCGCTCCAGGCCGCGCACCAGGACCGCCGGCTCGAGCGAGTCCTTGGCGCGCGCCAGGTCCGCGGCCGCGGCCGCCGCGTCCGCGACCGCTATCGACGTCACGTTCAGCTCGCGGCCGAATCCGTCGCGACGGCCGATCCAGTGGTCGAGCGGCACCAGCCCGGCGACCCCTATCGCGACGTCGGTCTGGCCCAGCCGCCAGGGGCGCCCGAACGAGTCGGCGATCACGACGGCGGGCCGCACGCCGAGCGCCTTCTCGATGTCGGCGCGGAGGCGGGCGGCCGAGCGGTCCGGGTCCTCCGGCAGTAGCGCGAGCTCGCCTGCCTCGGCAGACAAGTTCGACTGGTCCACGCCCGCGTTCGCGCACACGAACCCGTTGTGCGTCACGCAGATCAGCGTGCCCCCGACCGCCCGCAGCAGCTCGGCCGACTCGTCGAGCACGGCCTGCACGAGCCGGGGGTCCTTGCCGTGCTCGCCGGCCAGCCGCCGGGCGCGCTCGCCGGGCTCGATCTCCTCGAGCCGGCGCACCCGGCCCTCGGCCTTCGAGACCACCTTGTGCGCCAGCACCAGCACGTCGGCGTCGCCCAGGTCCGGAGGGGCGGCGGCGGCCAGGAGGCCCGCGAGGTCGTCCCCGGGCCGGATGGCCGGCAGCGGCGGGAGGGAGGTGACGCTGAGCGAGGTCAGGCGGACGCGTGCGCCATTCGCGGCGTCCAGGCGCCGGCGCGGTCGAGCTGTCGCAGGGCGCCGCGGGTCGAGGGCGCCTGGCCGCGGCGTCCGTCGAGCACCGCGGCCAGCTCGGCGAGGTCGTCGGGGGTGTCCACGTCGAGCGCCAGCGTCGGAACCGCCTCGACCCGGTGCGGCACGCCCGCACTCTCGGCGGCGGCCACGTGGCGCGCGAAGCTGCCCGGGCCGAAGCTCGGCTCGATGGCGTCCGGTGGCGAGAGCACCAGGGCGTTGGTGCCGCTGCCGTGGCGGTCGGGGACGATCACCACCGCCCTCGTGCCCGCGATCAGGCCGGCCAGCTCGCCGGGGTCGAGCAGAGGCGTGTCGCCCGGCACGAGCAGGGCGCGCTCGTAGCCGGCCGCGAGGG
>DASQER010000047.1:0-8708 GCA_035633575.1 Thermoleophilaceae bacterium | reverse complement strand
CGGGATTATTTAACGAGGCCCACCCGGAGTCCTCGACTCGCTACACCGGAACGAGCAGCTCCACGTCGAAGCTGGTTCGCCCCCTTGCAACTCCTCCTAGGGTAGCGGGGCGGAACCCCCGTGACTTCCCCTAGGGAGCATTCCCAATAGGCAGACTGCCTGCAAAGCGGCAGTCTCGACGCATGACAACTGACGACACCACTCAGCAGCTTCCTCCGGAGACCCCCCAGCCGTCCCAGGTTCGGTACCCCGCTAACGACGGGCATTGAGGGGGCGGGGCTCGGCGAGTTTTACGTCCTATGTGTGGGTTTCTCGCCGAACCCGCATAGACAACTCGCCTCACGACCCTGCGCCGGCGGGGGTAGCGACGCTGACACGCAAATACCGACGCTGGCGCACAACAGCCCCGCCCATAAGGGGCGAAAGGCGAATTGTGTATCCGCCCTTCACCGCTGCCGTAAGCGCTCGTCTCGGGCGTGCCCGCGGCGCAGCGAGCTAGTAGCGCTCCGACATCGCCCGCTCGATCTCGCGCTTGGTGTCGCGGTCCTTGATCGAACGGCGCTTGTCGTACATGTCCTTGCCCTTGGCGACCGCCAGCTCCACCTTCGCGCGTGGGCCGCTGAAGTAGATGCGCGTGGGCACGATCGTGAGCCCCTTCTCCGCGGTGGCTTCGAGCAGGTGCTCGATCTCGCGCCGGTGCAGGAGCAGCTTGCGCGGCCGTTCGGGCTCGTGGTTCTCGCGCGCCGGCTTGTAGGGCGCGATGTGCATGTTGCGCAGCCACACCTCGCCGTCCCTCACCTCGGCGTAGGCGTCCTTTAGCTGCACGCCGCCCTCGCGCAGCGACTTGACCTCGGAGCCCTGGAGCACGATCCCGGCCTCGAACTTCTCGAGCAGGTTGAAGCGGAAGCTCGCCTGCCTGTTCGTGGCGATGTCGCCCGGGGCCGCCTTGCGCTTCCTCTTCTTGGCCACGCCTACGAGTATGAAGGCGCCGGCGCCAGATCCACGCGACCGCGCGGCGCCTCTATGCGATCGACCTCGACCTGGACGGAGTCGCCGAGGCGCAGCCGGCGACCGGATTCCTCCGCCTCGAGGGCCGTTCCCAGCTCGTTGAGCGTCCACCAGCCGCGCAGCCTGCGGGCCGGCAGGAAGCCCTCGAAGCGCTCCTCCCCGAACTCGATGAAGGCGCCCTTCTCGATCAGGCCGACGACCTCGCCCTCGAAGGCGCGAGCGTCGTCGGGACCGCTCTCCGAGAGCACGCGCTCGAGCAGGAAGGCCAGGCACACGTCGTCGGCGCCTCGCTCGATCTTCATCCCCTCGCGCTCGGCCGCCGAGCTGATCACGCCGGCCTCCTCGAGCTCGTGGGCGGGCGCCGCGGACTGGTCGATTCCGAGTCCCTGCAGCAGCGCCCGGTGCGCTACGACGTCCGGGGAGCGCCGGATCGGCGAGGTGAAGTGGCAGTAGCGCGGGCTGGCGAGCCCCGCGTGGCCGAGGTTACGCGGGCTGTAGTAGGCCTGCTTCAGCGCCCGCAGCACGAGCACGCCGTAGGCGCGCTTGCCGCGCGACTCGCGCGCGACCACCCGCGAGATCTCGGTCACGGCGTCCGCCGCCTGCTGGGGGGTCATGTTCTTGGGCAGCGGCGGCGTGGGGATGTCGAGGCTGGCGAGCTGCTGGACGAGGAGCTGGACCGACTGCGGCTCGGGCCGCTCGTGCACTCGGTAGAGCGTCGGCAGCTTCCTGTCGGCCAGGTACCCGGCCACCTGCTCGTTCGCGAGGATCATCAGCATCTCGATCAGCCGGTGCGACTCCGTCTGCGCCTCGTAGCGCACGCCCGTCACGTGGCCCTCGGAGTCGAAGTCGAAGGTCGGCTCGAATGACCCGATCTCGAGCGAGTCACGCCGCTCGCGCAGCGCGGTCGCCACCGCGCGGGCCGCTTCGAGCGGCTCGCCCCACGGGGCCTCGGCGCGCGTGCGGCCGGCGAACAGCTCGTCCACCTCGCCGTAGGTGAGGCGGCGGTCGCTGCGGACGAGCGAGCGGTGGAACGCCACGCTCGTCACGTCCGCGCCGTCCATCTCCATCTCGACGGTCACTGCGAGCTTGTCCTCGCCCGGCCGCAGCGAGCAGGCGCGGTCCGCCAGCACCTCGGGCAGCATCGGCTCGACCGCGCCGGGCACGTAGACGCTCGTGCCGCGGCGGAACGCCTCGCCCTCGAGCCGGCCGCCGGGGCGCACGTAGGCGCTCACGTCGGCGATGTGGACCCAGACACGGGTGCGGCCGTCCTCGCGCAGCGCCGACACCGCGTCGTCGAAGTCCTTGGCGTCGTCCGGGTCGATCGTGAACGTCGGCAGCTCGCGCAGGTCCACGCGCGCGTCCGCCGCGTACGGATCGTCGAGGGCCGCCACCGCCTCCTCGCTCGCGGCGCGCGGGTAGGAGCGGTAGAGCCCGCGGTCCAGCATCAGGCCCTCGAGCACGTCGCGTGCGCGGTCCGGGCTGCCCAGCCTGCGCAGGACGCGCGCGCCGCGCTTGCCCCCGCCCACCAGCACGAGCTCGCCGGCACCCGCTTCCCCGCGCTCCACCGCGGTTCGCGGCCCGCGGCCGAACAGGGGCTCCGCCACCAGGAAGCGGCCGCGCTTCTCGAGCACGGCGACCATCGGCTGGTCGAGCCGGCGGGCGGGGCGCCCTCGGACGGCGCTCATCGCAGCTCGCGAACGAGCGCGTCGAGCGCAACCGGCAGAGCCTCGTCGCGGTCGGTGTCCGGGTCGTCCACGGCCCGGATCTCCGGCTTGATGCCCTTCGTCGAGATGGTCTTGCCGCCGGGGAGGTAGTAGTTCGCGACGGTCAGGTCGAGCACGCCACCGTTCGAGAGCCGGTTCACCTCCTGCACCAGCCCCTTGCCGAAGGTGCGCGTGCCGACGACGGTCCCGCGGCCGCGGTCGCGCAGGGCGCCGGTCACGATCTCGGACGCGCTGGCGCTGCCCCCGTCCACGAGGACCACCACGGGGATGTCGCCGTCGATGGCGTCGCCCTCGGCGTCCTGGGTGCGCTCCGGCCGGTGGCGGCCGCGCACGGACACGATCTTCCCGTCCTCGATGAAGATGCCCGACACCAGCACCGCCTCGGACAGCAGGCCGCCGCCGTTCCCGCGCACGTCCAGCACGATCGCATCCGCGCCCTTGCGCCGCACCTTCTCGACCTCGCGCCGGAGCAGTCCGTGCGCGCCGGCGCTGAAGCTGAGCAGCTCCACCACGCCGATCCTGTGGCCGCCGCGCTCGACGGTGCGTCCGCGTGCCACAGGGATCTCGATGCGCTCGCGCTTGACCTTCACGGTGCGGTCACGGTCCTCGCCCGGCGTGTACACGCGCAGGGTGACGCTGGTCCCGGCTGGCCCCTTGATGCGGCTGGTGGCCACCTGGCTGTTGACGCCGGCGATCGAGCGCCCGTTCACGCCGAGGATGAAGTCCCCGCGGCGGACGCCCGCCGCCTCGGCGGGCGAGCCGTCGAACACGCGCAGGACCTTCAGTCCGCGCTTGTCCTGCTCCACGTTCATCCCCACGCCCTCGAACTGCCCGCTCACGGACTCGTTGAACAGCCTCGCCTCCTTGGGCGTGAGGTAGTGCGAGTACGGGTCGTCGAGCGACTCCACGATCCCCTTGAGCGAGGCGTCGTCGAGCTTCTTCTCGTCGACGGGCTTGTAGAAGTTGCTCTCGATCGAGTCGATGATCTCGGCGCGCAGCGCGCGGTCCTCCTGGACGAAGGCGTCGCGCACCGGCCCGGGCAGGGACTCGGGATGGCCGCCGAGCCACAGCCCGGCGATCAGCGCCACCAGCACGCAGGCAATGGTGAGAAGGCCGCCTCTCCGCATCGAGGAGAGGCTATTCCCCGGCGTCAAAGGACGGCTAAACGCGCAGGAACCGGCGCAGCGTGATGCCGCTGCCGAGCGCCGACACGGCGATGCAGGCGAACATCAGCAGCACCACGAGCAGGGGGAAGTCGATCGTGTCCGGCGCGGCGAGCAGCGCGAAGCGGTCGGACAGCGGGTCGACGAAGGTCGTCTTGACCACCGCGAGCAGCAGCACCGCCAGCAGGCCGCCGAGGAAGCCGACGATCATTCCCTCGATCACGAACGGCCAGCGGATGAACCAGTTGGTCGCGCCTACCAGCTTCATCACCTCGACCTCGCGCCGGCGGGCGAAGACGGAGAGCCGGATCGTGTTGGCGATCAGGGCGATCGACGCGAGCACGAGCAGCACGGCGAGCCCGGCCGTCAGCGTCTTCACGAGGCCGGTGGCGGAGAGGATCTTGTCCGTGTCCTCCTCGCGGTCGCGCACCTCGTCGATCGCCGCCAGCTGCGGCTCGCCGTCAGCGCTGAGGCGGCTCACGATCTGGCCGAGCTTGTCGGGGTCCTCGGGGTGGACCCTGAAGGAGGCGGGCAGCGGGTTCGAGCCGAGCAGCTCGGCGCCCTCCTCGAAGGCCTTCGGGTTCTTGTCCCGGGCGAGCGCGAGCGCCTCGCCCTTCGAGATGAACTCGACCGACTTCACGTTGGCGGTGCTCTCGATCGCCTTGCGCAGCTCGGCCTGCTCGAGCTGCGTGGCCGAGTCCTTCACGTACACGTCCACGACCACGCGGCTGCGCACCTCGTTGGCGGTGCCGGTGGTGGCCTGCACGATCGGGATGAAGACGCCGAGCACCACTGCCGTGAGCAGCACCGTGAGCAGCGCGGCGAGCGCCGGTGCCGAGTTGCGCTTCAACCCGCGCAGCGCCTCCTTGAGGAAGAAGCTCCAGCGCATTGGCTAGTTCGGGTTGCCCTCGTCGCCGACACCCAGCTCGCCGCGCAGCCGCACGGCGAACTCGGTGGTGGACTCGTCCGGGCGGTAGAGGCCGGACAGCTCGTCACGCACGATGCGGCCCTCGCGCAGCTCGATCACGCGCCGGCGCATCTTGTCGACCATCTCCTTGTCGTGGGTCGCCACGATCACGGTCGTGCCGGTGCGGTTGATGCGATAGATCAGCTGCATGATCCCGATGGACGTCTCGGGATCGAGGTTGCCGGTGGGCTCGTCGGCCAGCAGCAGCGGCGGATGGTTCACGAACGCGCGCGCGATCGAGACGCGCTGCTGCTCGCCGCCCGACAGCTCGTCGGGGTAGTTGTGCAGCTTCGTGGAGAGGCCGACGAGGCGCAGGATGTCCGGCACCTTGCGCCGGATCTCCTGGCGCGACTCTCCGATCACCTGGAGCGAGTAGGCCACGTTGTCGTACACGGTCCGGTTCGGCAGCAGCTTGTAGTCCTGGAAGACGACGCCCATGTTGCGGCGCAGGTGCGGCACGCGCGAGCGTGGCACGTCCGCCAGCGGGTGGCCCGCGATCGAGATCTGCCCCCTGCTCGGCTCGAGCTCCTTCATGATCAGGCGGATGCAGGTGGACTTGCCGCAGCCGGTGGGGCCGACCAGGAAGACGAAGTCGCCGCGGCCGATGCGCACCGAGGCGCCCTGCACCGCGACGGAGCCGCCGTCGTAGACCTTCGTGACGTCCTTGAACTCGACGACGGGGACGTCCCGGCGCGACCCGCGCTCGGCGGGAAGCGCGGCAGCCGGCTCTGTCCTGGCGCTTGCCATGGACCCTGATTACTAGCGGACAGAGCCCCGAATCGGCGACGAATGCAAGGGTTTCTGCAAGTTTCAGCGCCGAATGCGCCAGCGCGTGAACAGCTCTCCGTCGGCCTCGGCCACGGACACGAGATCGAGCTCGGCCGGCTCCACCAGCTCGCGGCCGGCGACGATCGTCAGCGCGGCCGCGCCGCCCACGATCTTCGGGTTCATCGTCAGGAACAGCTCGTCCACGAGGCCGGCGGCGAAGAGGTACGAGTTCAGGGTGGGGCCGCCCTCGCAGAGCACCGAGCGCACCCCCCTCTCGCTCAGGTCCGCCATCAGGCGCTGCAGGTCGTCCCCCACGCGGGCGTAGTCGAGCCGGCACGCGCTGTCGGGAAGGCTGGCCTCCGAGCCGGTGGCCACCAGCACCTCCTGCTCGGGCTCGTTGAGCAGCGGCAGGTCGGCGGGCAGGTCGAGGCGCGCGCTCACGACGACGGCAAGCGCCTCGGGCTCGCGCCCCTCGGCGACGCGCTTGTCGCGCAGCTCCTCGTTCTTCGTGATGCGCCCGTAGCGCTCCGCCCGCACCGTGCCGGCCCCGACCATCACGGCGTCGGCCTGGGTGCGCAGATGGTGGAAGAGCCTGCGGTCGACGTCGGTCGAGAGCCCCGTCGTGCGCCAGTCGAGCGTGGCCTTGCCGTCGAGGCTCGAGACCATGTTGACGCCTAGGTAGGGCCGCTCGGGCGGCGCCAGCTCCGAGAGCCGCAGGCCCGAGGCGAGCTCCTCCGGCGACGTCGGCTTGCGCTCCGGATAGATCAGCTGCACGCGGGCAGCCTAGGTCAGTTCGTGCGCAGGACGCAGTAGCCGGGGAACTCGAAGCCGCGCTTGGGACGGAAGCCGCGTCCGGCCCTGTGGATGCCGCCGTCGGAGGGCTGCTCCGCGATGAACGCGTTCTCGGGGCCGCAGCACTCGCGGCGCTGGTCCACGCGGATGCGGCGCGAGATCACCTGGAGCAGGCCCTGCTCGGCGCGCTGGCCGTACGCGTCCGTGCGAAAGGGGGAGCGGCCGCTGTTGCGAACCACCCAGCGCGGATGGAGCACGGTGCGCCGGTCACCCTTGCAGCGGGAGTCCCAGCCCGCGGGGTCGCCCGGGCCGCAGGCGGCGGGCTTGTTGAACACGACCCGCTCCGGATCGGCCGGGTCGAACTGAGTGATCGCGTTGTGGATGCCGAAGGCCGGGCGCGCGCTGAGCACGCCGCCGATGTCGACGGCGGTGGCCCACTCCTCGTAGACGGGCGCGCAGCCGGGCACGGGCAGGAGCCGCCAGGACTCGCGGCTCTCGACCCCGGGGCAGTTCGCCACGGCCTCGCCGAAGTCGGCCATGTGGCGCGTGTGGGCCACGAGCCGGCGGCCGCGCCCGCGGAACAGCCAGGTCTCGAGCGAGTGGAAGCGCACGCTGCCGCGCCGCGGCGAGCCCGAGCCCTGGTGAAGCACCATCATCCACGCGAGGCCCTTGCGGTCCTCGTTGGCGAGGAAGACCTTGAAGCCGGCGTGCGCCTCCTCGCTGCCCGCGAAGTCGCTCACGTAGCCGAAGGCCGGCATGCCGGTGCGGGAGAAGTGCCGGAACGCGCGCGGGTTCGAGCCGTGCTCGTGACCGAAGGCGCAGTGGTAGCGGGGGTCGCGCGGCGGGTGCCAGGTGACCCAGCTGCGCCCGCCGCGCTCGACCGTGTACTGGGCGTGCACCCAGTCGGCGCAGATCGGCGTCCCGTCCGGCGCCCGCGGCTTCGAGTGGTCGATCGGGTCTGCGGCCGCGCGTGCGGCGGGGGCGGCGGCGAGCAGGATCGCGAGGGCGACTGTGAGCGGGAGGGTTCGCACGGTGGGGGTCTAACCTGGACACCTGATCGGCCGTGATGTTGCGGGTTGGGCTGTGTTACACGTTTAGGCCGATAACAAGCCCATGACTCCGAGAGCGCTCTTCCATCCTGCCCGGCTGGCCCGCAGGCCCGTGCTCTTGACGCAGTCCGACGAGCGCCTGGTGGATCTCGTCCGGGCGGGCTCCGAGCCGGCCTTCGAGACGATCGTCGAGCGTTACCGGCGCGCGCTGATGCGCTACGTGTCCCGGCTGCTGCCTCCGGAGCGGGCGGAGGACGTGGTGCAGCAGTCGTTCGTGAAGGCCTACGAGGCCATGCACCGCGACGGGGCCGAGCTGAACCTGCGGCCGTGGCTCTACCGGATCGCCCACAACACGGCGCTCAACGCCCTGCGCGACCGCGGCCTGCGCCACGACCAGCTCGACGAGCGCATGGACGGCGTCGAGCGGCCCGACCAGGCGCTCGAGCGCAAGCAGGGGCTGCGCGAGCTCGTGGTGGCCGTTCAGGCGCTGCCGGACCGCCAGCGCGACGCGATCCTGCTGCGCGAGCTGGAGGGACGCAGCTACGACGAGATCGCCACCGCGCTCGGCGTGACCGACGGGGCGGTGCGCCAGCTGCTGAACCGGGCGCGCAACTCGCTTCGGGCGGCGGCCGCGGCGGTGACGCCGATGCCGTTGCTGACGCGTCTGGCCTCCGGGGACTCCGCCGAGCCGGTCGCGGCTCGCGTGGCGGAGATGGCCGGCGCGGCCGGTAGCGGCGCGCTCGTGGCAAAGGTTTGCGCGACGGCACTCGTGACGGGCGCGGTCGTGAGCGGAGCGGCGGTGCTGCCGGACAACGGTCGCGACGAGCGGCGCGGAGCGCCCGTGGGCGTGGAGCCGGCGCACGCGGCTGAGGCGCCGGCGGCGGAGAGCGGGAGGGCCGCGACCACGGTGGCGGCCTCTGACGACGACGCCGATGGCCACGGCACCCGCGGGCAGCGCGGGCGGAGCGGCCGAGGCGACGGCAAGGAGCGGGCGGCCGTGCAGGGCGACGACCGCTCCGGCCGGCGCGAGCGCCGCGACGCGGACGACGACGAGCGCGGCGAGCGCGAGGACCGCGATCTGCAGGAGGACCGAAGCGGGCCCCGCGGCGGCGAGGACGGCCGCGACGACCTCGAGCCCGACGACGACCAAAGCGGTCCCGGCGGCGGGTCCGGCGACGACGAGCCGGACGACGAGGTCGAGCGCGCCGCCACCGACGACCGGTCCGGGCCGGGCGGC
>DASQER010000046.1:0-1578 GCA_035633575.1 Thermoleophilaceae bacterium | reverse complement strand
GTGCGGCGTGTCCTCGGGGGCCACGTTCTGGGGAATCGCCCTGCGATCACGACGGCCCTCGGACCGCGCGTAGCCGCAAGTCGGCGGACACGCCCTCGTGTCACGCCAGCGTCACGTGCGGCATCCAGTCTCCCCGGAGATCTCGAGCCCTCGACGCCCACGACGGCTAGCAGCATGCGGCCCGAGCATCAGCCGCGCCTCAGTGGCGGTCGACGAACAGGTATTGGAGCAGACCGATCACGGCCGTGGCCGCGGTCACCACCACGAGCAGCAGGCAGCCGTACTTGAGCACGGCGCCGCCCACGAGGTACTTGTGGTCGTGCTCGTCTCCCGCGTCGAGGCCGGGACGCAGCTTCTGCTCGCGCAGGTAGAACGCGACGAACCCGCCGATCAGGGCGAGCGGGACCACGAGCCCCAGCGGCATGAGGGGGTCGAGCTGCCGGCCGCGCTCGGCCTCCCGCATCACGGCGAGCATTCCCACGAGCGCCACCAGCACCAGGACGAGCGCGACGGTGCAGCCCCTCACAGGGTCATTCTAGGCGCACAGGGCGCAAGAGCGCGCGCCGCCAGGTCAGCTTGCTGCCTCGCGAACGCGACGAGCCCGAGGGCGGCGGGCAACAGCAGGGGATGCAGCCGCGGCTCGGCGGCCCGCACGCGGGTCGGCCGTCACCGCTCCGCGGCGAAGGGCCCGCGCCGCTCGAGGAAGAGGCAGGTGCCGGCCATCCGCTTGGCCTCCTCCTTGGCGGCGGCGGCGGCGGCGGCGATCTCGCGTGTCCCGAAGCGATCGTCGTGCACGCCGATGACGGCCAGGGACACGGACAGCAGGGGGAAGGCCAGGGGACGGCCCTGGCGGTCGTGCCCTACGAGCACTCCGCGGGCGAGGTCTTCGGGAGCGATGAGGCGCGAGACGGTCTGCTCGAACTCGCTCTCGACGCCTCGGCAGCGCTCGAGCCAGTCCGGGGAGCGGAAGAGCACTACGAAGTCGTCGCCCCCGACGTGGCCGACGAAGTCGCAGGCCGGGTCCGCGTGGCGGAGCAAGAGCTCGGCGGTCAGGCGGATCGCCTCGTCCCCCGCGAGGTAACCGTAACGGTCGTTGAAGGGCTTGAAGTAATCGAGGTCCGCGTAGCACACGCGGAACGTCTCGCCCTGGGCCAGCCAATCCGAGATGTGCTCGTCGATCGGCACGTTGCCGGGCAGGAGCGTGAGGGGATTGGCGTAGCGCGCGGCCTGCATCTCCATCTCGGTGATCTCGAGCATGAGGCTCTTGGTCTCGCACACCCCGAGGTAGCGGCCGGCGTCCGTCACCACGAAGCCCTCGCCGCTCGTCTCGCTGCCGGCGCTGGCCACTACCCGAGCCAGGTCGCGCAACGGCATCCCCACGTCCACGATGACGGCGGCCTCGTCCATGATTGCCGTGCAGCGCCGCTTCGCGAGCAGCTCGCGCCGGTAGGGGCGCGCGAAGCGGTCGACGAGCTGCATGCGTGAGATGAGGCCGGCCGCGCGGTGCCCGCTGGTCACCGGCACCAGTTTCAGCCCCGGCCCCTTCTCCATCAGCTCGAACACCAGCTCGACGGGCAG
>DASQER010000045.1:0-8064 GCA_035633575.1 Thermoleophilaceae bacterium | reverse complement strand
GTCCTCGCGAATCGCGTAGGCACCGGCGGCCACGGCCACCAGGCCCACCAGCACCGACGGCACCGGCGTGCGGAGCAGCAGCGGGGGCAGCGCGATGTACCACGCCAGCGCGCCGAGCACGATGCCCGCCCAGGCTGCCGTGCGCGCCGAGATCCCCACCCGCGATGCGGCCGCCACCGAGGTGCTCACGGCTCCGCCTCCGTGGCGGTCGGCGGAGCGGCCCGAGCGCGTCCCATCACGCCGCGGCCGCGCTTGACGAGGCCGAGCACCAGCACGTCGGCGCTCACCATGAGGATCACCAAGCCCTGGATGATGTAGGTGAGGTTCGAGGCCAGCGACGGCTCGAAGATCGTGGGATCTAGGTTTCGCTGCGAGGTGCCGCTCAAGAGCGCGCCGAACAGCAGCGCAGCCGCGACGGTGCCGGTGGCGGTGTTGCGTCCGAGCAACGCCACGGCGATCCCGAAGAACCCGATGAAGGTGACCTGGATGTCGATCGTCGCGATCCGGAACTGCCACCCGAGGACGTCCATCGCTCCCGCGAGCCCGGCGAACAGCCCGCACACCGCCATCACGAGGACGTAGTTCTTCCCCACGTTCATGCCGCTGTAGCGCGCGGCCTCGGGGTTGAAGCCCACGGCCCGCACCTCGTAGCCGACCGTGGAGCGGTGCAAGAGGAACCAGAACACGATCACGGCGAAGAGCGCGACGAAGAGCCCGACATGGAGGCCTTGGAGGATCGGGTCGCCCCAGAACACCGGCAGCTTCGCGCCCTCGACCACGTCGTCCGACACGGGGAGCGCGGCGTTCTGCTCGTTCTGAAGCGGGCCGTCCTGCGAAAACAGCCAGACCCCGATCCACAAGGCGATCCAGTTGAGCATGATCGTGCTGATCACCTCGTGCGCTCCGGTGGTCGCCTTGAGAACCCCCGCGATGGCGGCCCAGAACGCGCCGGCCGCACACGCCGCGACGATCGCGAGCAGGATGTGGAGGAGGCTCGGCATGTCGGCGAACGACGAGCCCACCCACACGGCCGCGATCGACCCCACGATGTACTGCCCGTTGCCGCCGATGTTGAAGAGACCGGCGCGAAACGCGAACGCCACGGCGAGCCCGGTGAGGATCAGCGGCGTCGTGATGAGGAGCGTTTGCTGCAGGTTCGTGGCCGCGAGCGTGCGGTCGTCGCCCGTGGTCCATGGGAACAGCCACTGGAGGCCGGTTCCCTTCCAGATCGCCTCGTAGGTCGCGATCGGGTCGTTGCCCGTCACGAGCATCACGAGCCCGCCCACGAGGAACGCGAGCAATGCCGTCAGGAGCGGGACGATCACTCCGCCCCCGCGCACATAGGCGGCGAGCCTCGAAGCCGGTGTGGTGCCGACGACCTCCGGATCCTCGGTGGCGCTCACGCCGCGGCCTGACCGCCGCCGCGGCCGCCCGTCATGGCCACACCGAGCTCCTCCTCGGAGACGTCCGGCGGGAACTCCCCGACGATCCGGCCCTCGTAGATCACGAGGATGCGGTCGGCCAGTGTGCGCACCTCCTCGAACTCGAGCGAGACGAGCAGCACGCCGCGCCCGTTGGCGCGCTCCGACAGAAGGCGCCCGTGCACGAACTCGATGGCGCCCACATCGAGGCCGCGAGTGGGCTGGTGGGCGATCAGCAGCTTGGGATTGCTTGCGATCTCGCGCGCCACGGCCACCTTCTGCTGGTTGCCGCCCGAGAGCGAGCCTGCGAGCGTGTCGGGCTCGCCGCCGCGCACGTCGTACTCCTTCAGGAGCGCCTGCGCGCGCTCCTTCATCTGCCCGATCGACAGCAGCCCATGGTTCGAGATCGGCGGCGAGCGGTACTCGCGCAGCGCTAGGTTCTCAGCGAGCGTGAAGTCGAGGATCAGCCCGCACAGCTGGCGGTCCTCCGGGATGTGCGCCACCCCCGCGTCCGTGGTCACGCGAACGCCGAGTCCCGACACGTCGCGTCCGCCGATCGTCACCCGCCCCGACTCGGGCGCACGCACGCCCGCGATGGCCTGCACGAGCTCGAGCTGACCGTTTCCGTCCACGCCGGCGATCGCGACGATCTCGCCACCGCGAACGTTCAGCGACACGCCCTTGACCGCCTCGAGCCCGCGCTCGTCGCGCACGTGCAGGTCGTCCACCTCGAGCACGGACTCGCCAGGCTTGCCCTGCTCCTTGTCCACCCGGAGCAGCACGTCCCGGCCGACCATCAGGCGCGCCAGGCTCTCCTCGGTAGCGCCCTCGGTCGGCACGGTGTCGACGCGCTTGCCGCGCCGAAGCACGGTCACGCGGTCGGAGATCTCGAGCACCTCCTTCAGCTTGTGGCTGATGAAGACGATCGAAACGCCGTCCTGCTTCAGCGTCCGCAGGACCTGGAACAGCTCCTTGCTCTCCTGCGCGGTAAGCACCGCCGTGGGCTCGTCCAGGATCAGGATCCGTGCATCGCGGTAGAGGGTCTTCAGGATCTCGACGCGCTGCTGCATCCCCACCGAGACTCGCTCGATCACGGCCTCGGGATCGACCGCGAGGCCGTAGCGGTCGGACAGCTCCTTCACCCGCCGCTCGCCCTCGCGCAGGTCGAGCAGCGCACCGCGCCTCGGCTCCTCCCCGAGCACGATGTTCTCGGTCACGGTCATCACCGGCACGAGCATGAAGTGCTGGTGCACCATGCCGATGCCGAGGTCGATCGCCCGTGATGGCGAGTCGACCTCGACCGGCTCTCCGCCCACGCGGATCTCGCCCTCGTCCGGGCTGTAGAGCCCGTAGAGGATCGACATCAGCGTGGACTTCCCGGCCCCGTTCTCGCCGAGCAGCGCGTGAACCTCGCCTGGGCGAAGGTCGAAGTCGATCCCGTCGTTCGCGACGACGGGACCGAACCTCTTCGTGATTCCGCGTAGCTCGAGCGCGGGTGCTTCGGACTGCACTCCTGGCTACTTGACCGTGTCGGGAATGTCCTTGATCTCGCCGGCCGCGATCTGGTCCTGGATCTCCTTGACCTTGTCGGCGTACTTCTCGCCCTCGGAACTGAACTTGCCGATGCCCACGCCGCCGTTCTCGACAGTCGCGATCACGTCGGCGCCGCCCTTGAAGCTGCCGTCCTGGGCGCTCTTGATCGCCTCGAACACCGCCACGTCGACCTTCTTCAGGGCGGAGGTAAGGATGTGGTCGCCGAGGTACGCCTGGTCGGCGTCGACGCCGATGCCCTGGACGCCCTTCTCCTTCGCGGCGTCGAGCGCGCCGAGCCCGCACTGGCCGGCCACCTGGAAGACCACCTTCGAGCCCTGCGCGATCTGGTCGAGCGCGATCTCCTTGCACTTCGCCTGGTCGACGAAGTCCTGCGAGTACGCGTTCAGGACCTCGATGCCGGGGTTGGCGGCCTTCGCGCCCGCCTGGTAGCCCGCGATGTAGTGGTCCACGGGCGGGATCTTCTCGCCGCCGACGCTCGAGATCTCCTTCGCGTTGTTGTCCTTGGCCCACAGCCCCGCGAGGTAACCGACGAGGTAGCCCGCCTCCTGCTCCTTGAAGAGCAGGCCCTCCACGTTCTTCGGCTTGTCCTTCAGCAGTGACGCCGAGTAGTCGACGATCGCGAACTTCGCGTTCGGGAACTTGCCGGCGACAGTGTTAGTCGCGTCACCCATGCGGAAGCCGACCGAGACGATCATGTCGTATTGCTGCTGCCCGAGCGAGCTCAGGTTCGGGACGTAGTCGCCATTCGACTTCGAAAGCAGCACGCGGCCCTGAACGCCGAGCTCGGACTGCGCGTCCTCGAGGCCCTTGTTGGCGAGGAAGTTGAATGAGCGGTCGTTCAGCCCCCCGATGTCCGTGACCACGCCGGCCTTGATCGACTTGGCCTTCGAGGCGTCGCCGCCACCCCCTCCGCTGCTCGTGTCGTCATCGCCGCAGGCGGCGATCCCGAGGGCGAGCGCTGCGACGAGCACCAGAAGGAAGAGGCGGAAGGGCTTGGGCACGGTTGAGTCTCCTGGTTGGGTCAGGGACTCGGCCACACTACAACTTTTGGATTAACCGCTCTTTGAGTGTTTCGTCGCAGAATGCGGCCTCGATTGCCGTGCGCGTGATGCCTCGCAGCGTCTCGTCGTCGAAGCCGTAGTGCTCGCGGCAGAGCGCGTATTCGCCGCCGATCGAGGCGCCGAAATACGGGGGGTCGTCCGATCCGAGCGTCACGCGCACACCGGCGGCCACCAGGCGGGGCAGCGGGTGCTCCTCGTAGCTGGGGTAGATGCCGAGCACGACGTTGCTGGTCGGGCAGCACTCGAGCGCGATCCCGCGCTCGGCGAGCTCCTCCACGAGCTGCGGGTCCTCGATCGAGCGCACGCCGTGGCCGATGCGGCGCACGGGCAGCCCGAGGCCCTCGCGCACGCTCTCGGGCCCGGCCCACTCGCCGGCGTGGACGCTGCAGCCGAGACCCGCGTCCGCCGCGATCCGGAAGGCGTCGGCGTAGGCGCCCGGCGGGTGGTTCTCCTCGTCGCCGGCCATAGAGAAGCCGACGACGTAGGGGTGCGGGCGCTCCGCCGCGTAGCGAGCGACCCTGAGCGCGGGCTCGACGCCGAAATTGCGGACGCAGGAGATAAGGATGCGGCCCTCGATGCCGGTGTCGCGGCGGGCGTCGTCGATGCCGCGCGCGATGCCGTCGAGATGCTCCTCGTCGCTGAGGCCGACGAGCCTGGCGTGGTCGGGCGAGGCCGTGAGCTCCACGTAGATGGCGCCCTCGGCCGCGCAGCTCACGAGGTACTCGTAGGCGATGTCGCGGTAGTCGTCGGCCGTGCGGATCACGCTCGCGGCCTTGTCGTAGGTCTTGAGGAAGTCGAGGAAGCCGGCGTAGGCGAAGCGGTCGGGGGCGGCGAACACGCCGTCCGGCACCGGGAGGCCGTTGCGCTCGGCCAGGCGGCGGATCAGGTCGGGCGGGGCCGTGCCCTCCAGGTGCACGTGCAGCTCGGCCTTCGCGATGTCATTCAGCGGAGTACCTCCAGAATGGGGGGCGGCGCATCCGGCGCGGAGTCACCCAGCTCGTAGGCGGCCAGCAGCGCGTCGGCGGCACGACGCGCCGCGTCCTCGTCAGCGGCGTGGACCAGCGCGAGCGGGCGCCCGCCGGGGCCCACGCTCTCGCCGGGCGCCGCCACCTCGGTGAGCCCGACGGCGTGGTCGACCGGGTCGTCCTCCCGCGTGCGGCCGCCGCCGAGCCCGACCACCGCGAGGCCGACGGCGCGAACGTCCACGGCGCTGACCACGCCCGCCTCCGGCGGCTCGGCCGCGAGCGTGACCGGCGCCTCGGGGAGGTGGCGCTCGGGGGCCTCGAGGATGTCGTCCGGGCCGCCCAGCTCGCGCACCATCGCGGCGAAGCGCTCCGCCGCCGCGCCGCCGTCGAGCGCACGCTCCGCTGCGGCGCGCGCCGCGCCCGGGTCCGGCTCCACGCCGCCCAGCACCAGCAGCTCCGCGCTGAGCGCGAGCGTGATCTCGCGCAGGCGCTCGTCGCTCGCCGCGCCGGTCAGGTGGTCGATCGACTCCCTCACCTCGACGGCGTTGCCGGCCGTTCGGCCGAGCACCCGGTCCATGTCGGTGAGCAGCGCGGAGGTGGGCAGGCCGTTGCCCGTGGCCACCTCCACGATCGCGCGGGCGAGCTCCTCCGCCTGGGCGCGGTCGGGCAGGAAGGCGCCCGAGCCGACCTTCACGTCCATCACGAGCGCGTCGAGCCCGGCCGCGAGCTTCTTGGAGAGGATCGACGCGACTATCAGCGGGATCGACTCGACGGTCCCGGTGGCGTCGCGGATCGCGTAGAGGCGGCGGTCGGCCGGCGCGAGCCGCGCCGTCTGGCCCACGATGGCCGCCCCGGCGCCCGCCACGGCGCGCCGGAACCTGTCCGGGTCCGGCGCGGTGTCGTAGCCCGGGATCGCCTCGAGCTTGTCGAGCGTGCCGCCGGTGTGGCCGAGGCCGCGCCCCGAGATCATCGGGACGGCACCGCCGCAGGCGGCCACGATCGGCGCCAGCAGGAGGCTCACCTTGTCGCCCACGCCTCCGGTCGAGTGCTTGTCGAGGGCCGGGCCCGGCAGGCCGGCGTCCGACCAGTCGAGCACGTCGCCCGAGTCCCTCATCGCGCCGGTGAGCGCGATCCGCTCCGCGGGGCTCATCCCGCGCAGCACGATGGCCATCGCGAGCGCGCCCACCTGGGCGTCGCTGACGCTGCCGTCGGCAATCCCCTTCACCAGCTGGGTGAGCTGCTCCTCGCTCAGCTCGCCGCCGTCGCGCTTGACGCGGATCAGGTCGGGCACGTACATCAGGCGCCGAGCCTCTCCACGAAGCGGACCAGCAGCGGCGCCAGGTCCTCGGCGGCGCGCTGGGCGTCGCGCAGCGTCTGCTCGTGGCTGAGCGGCTCGTCGCTCATGCCCTCGGCGAAGTTGGTGATCGCGGACACGGCCGCCACGCGCAGGCCGCAGTGGCGCGCCACCGCCGTCTCGTGAACGGTGGACATCCCGACCGCGTCTGCGCCGAGGGTCGCGAAGGCGCGGATCTCGGCGGGCGTCTCGAAGGTGGGCCCGGACACGGCGAGGTACACGCCCTCGGCCAGCGTGGTGCCGAGCTCCTCGGCCGCCGCGCGCAGGCCGGCGCGCAGCTCGGGGTCGTAGGCGTCGCGCATGCTCGGGAAGCGCGGGCCGATCTCGTCGTCGTTCGGGCCGGTGAGCACATTCACGCCGCTCAGGTTCACGTGGTCAGAGATCAGCATCAGCCGGCCGGGGCCCACGTCGGGCCGCAGGGAGCCCGCCGCGTTCGTGAGCACGAGGGTGTCAGCGCCCGCGGCGCGGAGGGCGCGCACCGGGGTGCGGATCTCGTCGAGGTCGCCGCCCTCGTAGACGTGCGCGCGACCCTGGAGCACGGCCACCGGAACGCCGCCGAGCCTGCCGAGCACCGCCTGGCCGCCGTGCCCCTCGACGCTCGGGCGCGGGAAGCCGGGCAGGTCGGCGTAGTCGATGGCGGTCGGCTCCTCCACGGCCTCGGCCACCGCGCCGAGCCCCGAGCCGAGCACGATCCCGACGCGCGGGCGCAGCCCGGCGCGCTCCGTCATGACGGCCGCCGCCTCGGTGTGGCTCATTCGGCGGGGTCCAGCTCGAACGCGAGCGGCAGCAGCTCGCCGACCGTGGTCGTCTCGCGCGGCCCGCCCGGGCGGCCGAGGTGGACCGGGGTGTCGGGGCTCGCGAACTCCGCCAGCCGCTGGCGGCAGCCGCCGCAGGGCGGGCAGACGTCCATGCGCTCCGCCACCACGGCCACCTCCACGACCTCCCTCTGTCCCGCTGCGATCAGCGCCCCGATCGCGGAGGTCTCCGCGCACTGTCCCTGCGGGTACGACGTGTTCTCGACGTTGGGGCCGATGTGGATGCTGCCGTCGGGCGCCCTGAGCGCCGCGCCCACCTTGAAGTTGGAGTAGGGGACGTAGGCGGTTCTCATCACCTCCTCCGCGGCGCGGAGCAGCTGGTCGGGTGCATCGAGGAGGCCCGAATAGCTCGTGGCGACCAGGCTGTCGTCGTCGATGCCGAGCTCCGCGCGCAGCCGCTCGACCCGCTCGCGCTCGGCGGTCAGGTCCGAGTCCGGCTCGGCGACCGCCTCTAGCTCGAGGTAGCTGCCGAGGCCCTCGACCTCGTCGAGATGGATGCGCACGCCCTCCCAGAGCAGCAGCCGCCGCCGCTTCGTCACAGTGACGAGCGTGCCGTACGCGCCGTCGAGCGCCTCGCGCAGCGCCTCCGCCTCTTCGGTGGGCACGCGCCGGTAGCTGCTCGTGCGCTCGTCGGTCGAGTCCTCGCGGCTGTACTGGATCAGCTCGTCGTCGCCCGGCTCCTGCTCGCGCAGCTTGAGGCGCCCGCGGGCGCGCGCGAAGTAGGTGTCGCGCTGCCGGATTTCCCCCTGATCCTCCGCGCCGAGGGCGAGCGCGCGCTCCAGCGAGAGCGCCGGATCGGGGTCGCGGGCCTTGAGCTCTACGTTGCGCATGGAGGCGGGCAAGGGGCCACGAGGCTATCTTCGCGCCATGTCTCAGCGTCTGGTGGTCGTCGAT
>DASQER010000044.1:0-6570 GCA_035633575.1 Thermoleophilaceae bacterium | reverse complement strand
CGGCGACCCGGACCGCGGGGACATCGTCGTCTTCAAGCCGCCCGCCGGCGCCGACTCGAACATGTGCGGCGTCGAGCACCCGAGTGACCAGCCCTGCCCCCGGTCGACCAAGCAGCGCTCGGACACGAACTTCATCAAGCGTGTGGTGGGCGTGCCGGGGGATCGCCTCAAGGTGCTCGAGGGCGCCGTCTACATCAACGGGAAGCGCCAGAAGGAGCCGTTCGCCAGACTCGATCCCGAGTGCGGGATCTGCAACCTCCCCCGGGAGATCACGATCCCCAAGGGCCACTACTACATGATGGGCGACAACCGCGGCGAGTCCGCCGACAGCCGCGAGTGGGGCCCCGTCCCGAAGAAATGGCTGATCGGGAAGGCATTCATGACCTACTGGCCGCCCGGCAGGATCGGCCTGCTGTAGGCCCGAAGGGCGGACCTGCGCCAAGGGCCCCCTTCCGACGGATCCCCTTCCGCCGTGCCCCCACCTATGATCGGCGCCAACCGTGGGGACGCCGGAATCCGACGACACGACGCCTTCGCAGCCGCGGCCTGGCCCGGCTGCTCCAGGCGTCCGGCCGGCCGCTCATGGGAAGGGCCGCCGTCGCAGGGGGCGCCCGCGCACCGGCAACGGCCGGCGCCTGTTCGCCTTCGACCGTGAGATCGGCTGCCGCCTCGTCGCCGGCGCCGACGAGGCGGGGCGGGGCTCGCTCGCGGGCCCGCTGGTGGCCGCCGCGGTCCTGTTCGATCTCGAGCGGCTCACCCTCTCCGACCGCCGCGCCCTCACACGGCTCAACGACTCGAAGCAGCACACCGCCGAGGCGCGCGAGGAGCTCTACCCGCTCGTGATGCGGGCGGCCGCCCGCTCGGTGATCGTGTCGCGCTGCGTGCGCGGCATCGACAGCCGGGGCCTGCACAAGACCAACCTCGAGGCGCTTCGCACCGCCCTGCTCGGCGTCGCGCTCCCCGGCACGGTCTGCCTGGTGGACGGCTTCAGCGTTCCCGAGTTCGGCCTCGAGCAGCGCGCCGTGATCGACGGCGACTGCCGCAGCGCCGCCATCGCGGCGGCCTCGGTCCTCGCGAAGGTGAGCCGGGACCGCTACATGCGCCGTGCCGCGGAGCGCCACACGGGCTGGGACTTCGAGACCAACGTCGGCTACTCGACCCCGGAGCACCGCGCCGCCATCGCCGCAAACGGCGTCTCCCCGCTCCACCGGATGTCCTTCCAGTCGATCGCCTACACCCAGCTCGCCCTGGAGGGATAACGCCACCGCGGTTGAGGTGGGCTGTCCTGATCGCGATATGCGCGACTACGACAGCCCACCTGCGACCGCCCGCTCAAAAAGCCGCCTCCAGGTGCTCGAGCGCCAGCAGGCGCCCGCGTGAGTCGAAGCTGATCCCGATGGCGTCGAAGCGGATCTCCGGGGGCCGCGGCCCGTCGAGGAGACCCTGAGCGAGCCACTCGCGCGCCATGGCCCTCACCTGCCGCTGCTTGCGCGCTCCGATGGAGGCGAACGGCCCGAGCGGGTTCCGCGGGCAGGCGGGTCCGCGCAGAGTGCGGGCCTTCACCTCGCAGAACACGAGAAAGCGGGCGTCGCGCGCCACCAGGTCCAGCTCGCCGTAGCGAGTGCGGAAGTTCCGCGCCAGCACCTCGCACCCGCGCGCCTCGAGGTGCTCGGCGGCGAGCAGCTCGCCCTTCGCTCCCAGCCTGCGTCGCGGGTCCTCTGCCATCCCGGCGACGCTAGGCGGCGCCGACCGACGCGTGGGTTACGAGCGTGATGATTCGGCGACATCCCGCCGCTCGTTCCGTCCCGCGCCCGCCGTGACCGAGTTGTCACACGCGCGTGCCCACGCGTCGGTCGTCGAGCCGCAGGATCGGTCGAGTGCTTGCCGCGGTCGCAACGTTCACGCTCGACGGGGTCCGCGCCCAGGAGGTCACCGTCGAGGTCGACGTGCGGCGCGGGCTGCCGGCGTTCACGCTCGTGGGGCTGCCCGACCGCGCGATCCGCGAGTCGCGGGAGCGGGTGCGGGCGGCCCTGCTCAACTCGGGGCTCGAGTTCCCGCAGAAGCGGCTCACCGTGAACCTCGCGCCCGCGGAGGTGCGCAAGGCGGGCCCGGGCTTCGACCTGGCGATCGCGGTGGGGCTGCTGGCCGCAAGCGGCCAGGTCATGCCCGAGCAACTGGAGGACTGCGCCCTTGCGGGCGAGCTCTCGCTGAGCGGCGAGCTCCGGGCCGTGCGCGGGGCCCTGACGGCCGCGCTCGGGGCGCGCCGGGCCGGATACCGCCGCCTGTTCGTCCCGGAGCCGAACGCGCCCGAGGCGGCGCTCGTGGAGGGCATCGAGGTGAGCGCCATCCCGTCGCTTGCGCGGCTCGCGGACCTGCTGCACGGACGCTGGTCGCCGGAGCCGGCGCGTCCGGCGGTCCCTGATCCCGGCGAGCCGCCGCCCGACGGTCCGGACCTCGCGGACGTGCGCGGGCAGGAGGACGCCAAGCGCGCGCTCGAGATCGCGGCCGCCGGTGGCCACAACCTGCTCATGATCGGGCCGCCGGGGGCGGGCAAGACCATGCTGGCGCGGCGGCTCCCGGGAATCCTGCCCCCGCCGAGCTTCGAGGAGGCTCTCGAGGTCACCCAGGTCCACAGTGCGGCCGGGATCGCAAGCGGGCAGCTCGCCACGGAGCGGCCCTTCCGCGCCCCGCACCACACGATCTCGGCCCAGGGGCTCGTCGGGGGCGGCGTGCGGCCGATGCCCGGCGAGATCACCCTTGCGCACCGCGGGGTCCTGTTCCTGGACGAGCTGCCCGAGTTCGCGCGCGCCGCCGTGGATGCGCTGCGCCAGCCGCTCGAGGAGGGCCGGGTGGAGATCATGCGCGGCCAGCGAACGCTCGAGTTCCCCGCCAACGCGATCGTCGTGGCGGCGTGCAACCGCTGCCCCTGCGCCCGCCCGCCCGACAGCTGCTCCTGCACGACCATCGAGCTGGCCCGCTACCAGCGGCGGCTGAGCGGCCCGCTGGTGGACCGCATCGACCTCGTCTGCCAGGTGGAAGCCGTCCCGACGGTCCAGCTCGTTGGCGGGCCGCACGAGCTCCGGACGCGCTCGGCCGACGTGCGGGCCCGGGTGGTCGCGGCACGCACGCGCCAGCTGGCTCGCCTCGCGGGCACCGGCATCCTCTGCAACGGCGACATGGACGGGCGCCTCACCCGCCGCGAGGTCCCGCTCGGGGCGAACCTGGCGGCCCGCCTGCTCGCCGTCCGCGATCGCATCCCACTCAGCGGGCGCGGCCACGACCGCGTGCTGCGAGTCGCCCGCACGATCGCGGACCTGGAGGGACGCGAGCTGCTCGCGGAGAGCGACCTCGACGAGGCGCTCTCCTACAGGCTCGACAGCTGGGAACGGATCGCGGCGTGATCGACAGCTGCCACGCGTGCCTCCGGCGGGCCTTCCTGATCGCCCATCTCGCCCCGCGCATCGCCGGCCTGCTGGGCAGCCGGGAGCGGAAGGCCGCGGGGCTGCTCGGCCTGCCCGAGGGAGAGCTGCTCGCCGCGGCGGCCGGACGCGGCGTGGAGCAGGCGCTCGCCTTCCTCGAAGCCCTGGACGCGGACCGGGAGCGCGAGCGCCTGGCGGCGGGCGGATTCGCCGCACTCTGCACGCACGCGCCGGCCTACCCGCCGCTGCTCCGCGAGCTAACGGACCCGCCCGCCATCCTCTTCGGCGCCGGGCGGGCGGAGACCTTCGACGCGCTCCGCGAAGAGCCGGCCGTCGCCGTGGTCGGCACGCGCCGCGCGAGCCCGTACGGAACCGAGGTGGCCTACGCGATCGGGCGCGGGCTCGGTGCCTCGGGGGTGCCGGTCGTGAGCGGCCTCGCGCTCGGGATCGACGGCACCGCCCACCGAGGCTGCCTCGACGGAGGGGGCACGCCCGTGGCGGTGGTGGCCTGCGGCCCCGACGTGGTCTACCCGCGCCGCCACCGCAGCCTCCACCAGCGTGTGCGCGACGCCGGCCTGGTCCTCTCGGAGCTGCCTCCCCGCACGGAGCCGTATCGCTGGAGCTTCCCGGCGCGCAACCGGATCATGGCCGGCCTGTCGCGCCTGACGCTCGTGGTCGAGGCCGCCGACCCGAGTGGCAGCTTGATCACCGCCGACTTCGCGAAGGACCTCGGTCGCTGCGTGGCGGCCGTTCCCGGCCGAGTCACCTCGCACGTCGCCCAGGGGACGAACAACCTGCTGAAGGAGGGCGCCGCCGCGATCACGGGCACGGAGGACGTGCTCGACGAGCTCTTCGGGGTCGGGGTGCGGCAGGCGCCGCAGACGAGGGCACCCCGCGCCGGGCCCGGCGACCCGTTGTTGCGCACGGTCCTGGAGGCGGCTGAGCGCTGCCCGTCCGTGGAGGCGATCGCCCGGGCGGCCGGGTGCGGCGTCGCGCAGACGCGGGCCGCGCTCGGCCGGCTGGAGGCGGACGGGTACCTGGTCCGGCGCGACCTGGGTGGCTGGGAGCGGGCGGCGTGCTGAGGCCGCGCCTATCCTGCCGTCCCCGTGGCCCCTGACCGCATCCCCCGTGTGCTCTCGATCGCCGGCTCCGATTCCGGCGGCGGTGCCGGCATCCAGGCCGACCTCAAGGCGTTTGCCCGCTGCGGCGTGCACGGGATGACCGCGATCACCGCGATCACCGCCCAGAACACGGTGGCGGTCACGGCGGTCCACCCGCTTCCGCCGGAGGTCATCCTGGAGCAGGTGCGCGCCGTCGCGGACGACATCGGCGTCGACGCCGTGAAGATCGGGATGCTCGGGACCGCCGCGACGATCGAGGCGGTCGGGCGCGCGCTGGACCTCGTGCCGGACGCGCCGGTGGTGCTCGACCCCGTGATGGTCGCCGAGAGCGGCGCCCGGCTGCTCGACGAGGACGCCCAGGAGGCGCTCAGGACGCTGCTCGTGCCGCGCGCCACGGTCGTGACCCCGAACGTGCCGGAGGCCCGCGTGCTAGCCGGCGCGGGGCCGGAGGCCGGCTCCGGCGGCGGGCCCGAGGCGGGCACCGAGGAGCTCGCCCGCGCGATCCACGCGCTCGGGCCGGACGCCGTCGTGGTCACGGGCGGGCACCGCGAGCAGGCGGTCGACCTCTTCTTCGACGGCGAGCGGCTCGTGGAGATCCCCGGCGAGCGGCACGCCGACGGCGCCGCGCACGGGTCGGGATGCACGCACTCGTCCGCCCTGGCCGCGCACCTGGCGCTTGGCCTCGAACCGCTCGAGGCGGCGCGGGCCGCCAAGCGGATCGCGTCCGAGGCCGTCCGGGACGGCCTGCGCAGCGTGGGAGAGGGCCCGGGACCCGTGGACGTGTTCGGGCTCGAGCGTGCGTGACATAATCGAACGGGGCCGCGCCCGCGGCGCTGCACGAAACACGCCCGAGGAGAGAATCATCAAGTTCCTGCGCATGAAGCCCGGTCACGGTGAGGTGCTACTGGCCGAGGGCGACCCCAGCGTGCGGGAGGACGAGGAGCGCCTCGTCGAGGAGTTCCGCCGCCAGCTCGACGAGGGCATGTGGGCGGCGGTGCCGGTGACGAACTCCGGGAGCGGCCGGCGCGAGGCCCAGATGGTCAAGGACTACGCGGACATCCCTCCGGAGTCCGAGCGGGTGATCTTCTTCCCGCGCGCCTCGGGCGGCTGACAGGTCGCGCCCGATGCTGCTCGCGCTCCTCGCACTCGCACTGATCGCCGTCGTGCTCGCCGCGCCGCTCGCGGCGCGCCGCTTCGAGCAGTGGCGCCGGGAGCGCCCGCCGCGGTCCGGGCGCGCGGGCGCCGGCGCGCTCGAGCTCGAGCTCTACGACCCCGGCCGCGAGCGCCGCGCCGAGCAGCGCGCCCGCGAGCTGCTGCGCTCCTGCGTGAACGAGGAGGAGTGGGGGATGTACCGCGACCTCGGCTTCATCCGAGTGGCCGGCAGGCACGCGAGGAGGGAGATCGACCGCGGCGCGCGGACGGCCTACGCGTACCTCGTCTACCCGCACAAGCCGATCGTGGCCTACGTGCCGGAGAGCGGACAGCTGCTCTCCGAGTACTGCGTCGAGTTCCCGGACCTCACCGGCGGCGGCGGCCGTCACCGGCTGCCCGCCTCCGACGACGTGCTGGCCAAGTGGATGGCCCTCACCTCGGACGAGGACCGGGTGATCCGGCGCGCCAACATGCACCTGATCGGCCGCCAGCTCGACCCTGCCCGCGTGCGGCGCGACCTCTGGCGCCTGGCCGAGTGGGAGCGCAGGCGCGGCGACAGGCAACAGGTACCGCAGAGCCGGCGGTGAGCGACGCGCTCCGCAGTCGCAGCCGGGTCATCCTGGATGGCCCGGACCGCGCCCAGGCGCGCGCTTACCTGAAGGGCATCGGGTTCGACGACGACGCCCTGAAGCGCCCGATCATCGGCATCGCCAACACCTGGACCGAGACCATGCCCTGCAACTTCCACCTGCGCCGCCTGGCGGAGAGGGTGAAGGAGGGGGTGCGCGCGGCGGGCGGCACGCCGATGGAGTTCAACACCGTGGCCATCTCCGACGGCATCACGATGGGCACCGAGGGCATGAAGACCTCGCTGGTCA
>DASQER010000043.1:0-9831 GCA_035633575.1 Thermoleophilaceae bacterium | reverse complement strand
CTGGCAGCGCGACGGGGTGCGCTCGACCTACCCGGCCTGCATGGCCTTCAAGGCCGCCGAGGAGCAGGGCCCGGCGGCCGCCGGGCGCTACCTGCGCGCCCTGCGCGAGGGCTTCATGTGCCATGGGCGCAAGCTCGACGGCCCAGAGGCGCTCGTCGAGGAGGCACGCCGCGCCGGCCTCGACGTGCAGCGCTTTCGCATCGACCTCGAGTCGAACGCGATCCTGGAGGCGTTCGGCACCGACCTGGAGGAGACGCGGACGATCCCGGCCCCCGCCCGCGAGGCCGGCCTGGCAGCGGAGGGGAGCCACGGGTCGAGCGTCGAGCGGCTGGCGTTCCCGTCGCTGCGCCTCGCGTCCGGTGAGGGCGGCGGCACGGAGCGCTGGGTGGGCGGCGATCACCCGTACGAGGAGTGGCGCGAGGCGGCGCTCGCGGCCGGCGGCACGCCGAGCTCCGAGCCACGCCCCGACGTGCCCGGCGCCCTGCGCCGCTTCGGCTCGATGGCGACCGTCGAGCTCGAGGCCGCATGCGACCTGCCGGGGCCGCGCGCCGGCGCGGAGGCGTGGCGCCTGGCGAGCGAGTGGCGCGTGAAGCGCGTCCCCGTGCTGGGCGGGGAGCTCTGGGAGCTCTCCTAGCGCGGTCGTATCCTCAGCGCCTCGAATGCCGCACGCGCGCCGCCGGGGCCGGTCACGCGCAGCGCCACGCGCGGTCCTGCCGTCCAGCGCGGCGGCTGCTGCTCGCCGCCGATGCGCCTCCAGCCGCCGCGTCCGCGCACCGAGATACGCACCCTCCGGGCCACCGTCACGCGCAGCGACAGCGTCCGAGCGCGGCCGACGCGCACGGCTCCGTACTGCGTGACCCGCCCGTCGTCGGACCGCCAGGCGACCGCCCGTCGCCCGCGCAGCTCCACACCGACGCCGTTCGACGCAGACGCCATCACCGCCAGCCCCGGCCGCGCGCCGCGCCGGCGTCCGGCCACCACGGCCGCGGCCGTGAACGTCGCCGTGCCCGCCTGGCGCGCCAGCACGCCGGGGCCCAGGCGCAGTCGGCCGCCGCGGATGCTCGCGGCAGGCCGCAGGCCGACCGGCCACTGCCAGCCCTGCCCGAGCCGTCTGCCGCGGAAGTCGATCCGCTGGGCCGGTGTGGCCGCTCCCGCCCCACCCGCCTGAGTCAGCCGAGGCCATCCGTCGGCGCCAAAGCGCAGTCGGGCGATCAGGAGCCGCCGGTTCGCCGGGTCTCCCCGTGCGTACGCGTGGTAGGCGAACACGGGCGCGCCGCCCGGCCCGCCGGCGATGCTCGCGTGGCCGGGGCAGCGGAAGAGCGCGCCCTCGGTGAGGATCGGCTCGGGTCGCTTCTCCCAGGGCCCGAGCAGCGACGCGGAGCGTGCCACCCCGGTCGCGTAGTTGCACCGCGGGCCGCAGCACAGTCCCGCCGAGTACACGAGGTAGAACACGCCGTCCCGGCGCATCAACGCCGGCGCCTCCACGAGTCCGCGCTCCCAGGGAGCGTCGGCGCGGAGGAGCTCGCGCGGCGCTCCGGCGAGCGTTAGGCCTCCCGGAGCGAGCGGCGAGGCCAGGATCGGCGTCGGAAGGCCGCGGCTGTTCCCGTTCTGCTTCCAGACGAGCCAGCTCGCGCCGTGCTCGTCGCTCACCGGCAGCGGGTCGATCTCGCCCACGTCGCTGCAGACAAGTGGCCCGTGGTCTTGGTACGGGCCGCGCAGGTGCGAGGAGGAGGCGACCGCCACGCAGCGCCGCCCGTCGCGGCCGAGCGCCGCGTAGTAGGCGAGCACCCGCCCGCCGCGCCGGACCAGCTCGGGCGCCCAGAAGTCGCCCGCCGCCCAGGCGGGGCGCCGCTCGAGTACGGCGCCCACCTGGCGCCAGCGGCGCAGGTCCGCGGAGCGCAGGACCGGGAAGGCCGGCAACCAGCTGCCCGACGTGGCGGTGGCGTACCAGCCGCTCCCGGCCCGCAAGAGCGACGGGTCGGGATGGTCGCCGGGGACCACCGGGTTCGCCAGCGCGGACGGCGCGCACGCGCCGAGCACGATGGCCGCCAGCAGCGGGGGCGCCCTACGACGCCGGCGTGAAGCCCTCGCCGCGATGGCCGATCAGGCCCTGCTTCGGGAGCTCGACCACGCCGGTGGCGGTCGTGGCCTGGCCGATCAGGGCGGATCCCGGGTGGTGGCGTCCCAGCAGCTCGAGCGCCGCCTCGGCGTCTTCGACCGGCACGACCACGCAGAACCCGCAGCCCATGTTGAAGACCTCGTACAGCTCGGCGTCCTCCACGTCGCCGCGCTCGGCGATCAGGTCGAACACCCGCGGCACCGGGAGCGGCGCGTCGATCCGGTAGCCCGCGTCCGCCTCGAGGCGCAGCAGGTTGAGGAAGCCGTCGCCCGTGATGTGCGCGAGGCCGCGCACGTCCACGGCGGACTCGAGCAGCTCCCGGATCGCCTGGACGTAGATAACCGTGGGCTCGAGCAGCATGTCGCCCACCGTCTGGCCGTCCACCTCCTCGGCGAGGTCGGTGAGCACGTTGCGGGCGAGGCTGAGCCCGTTCGAGTGGATGCCGCTGGACGGGATGCCGATGAGCGCGTCACCCGGCTCGATGCGGTCCCCGGTCACGATCGCGTCGAGGTCGACGAGCCCGGCGCAGAAGCCGACGAGGTCGAACCCGCGCGGGGACGGGTGGCCGCGCACGACCTCCGGGAGCACCGCGAGCTCGCCGCCCGGGATCTCGACGCCGGCCTGCTCGGCCCCGGCGCGCAGCCCGATCCCGATCTGCTCGAGCACCTCCGGATTCGCCTCCTCGACGGCGATGTAGTCGAGCAGCGCGATCGGGTCGGCGCCAACGCAGATCACGTCGTTGGCGTTCATGCCGAACAGGTCGATCCCGATCGTGTCGTAGCGGCCGAGCTGCTCGCAGACGATCACCTTCGAACCGACGCTGTCGCAGGAGAGCGCGAGCCCGCGCCGGTCGTCGAGCCGCAGGACGCTCGCGTAGTGGCCGCTGGCCAGGGCGGCACGCGAGGGGCGCCCCGTCCGGATGCCGGCCAGCACCTCGACGAGCGCGGAGACGGCGTTCCCCGAGAGCAGCTGGTCCACCCCGGCCCGGGCGTATGCGCCTTCCGCCATGACAGCCATTCAAGCGAAACGGCCGGCGGCCTGTCAGGCGCTCCGCTTGAGGGCCAGCGCCACGGCGTCGTCCGAGATGCCGTCCGCCCAGCTCATGACCTCCTCGTGGACCGCGCGCACGAGCTCCTGGGGCGGGTGGGTCGCCGACCAGCCGGACACGAGGCGGGCGAGCCGGTCGCCGCCGTACATCTCGCCGGCCCGGCGTGCCTCGATGAGCCCGTCGGTGTGCGCGAAGACGAGGTCGTCCCCCTCCAGGCGCAGCTCGCTCTCGGAGTAGCCGTGGCGCTCCAGCACGCCCAGGGGCAGCCCGTGGCTGTCGAGCGGGCGGATTGAGCCGCCCCGGACGTGGAGCGGCGGGAGGTGGGCCGCGTTGCAGTAGCGCAGCGAGTCGCGCGAGAGGATGCCGAGGAAGGCGGTGACGAAGGTGTCGCGTGGCAGGCGGCTGAGCAGCATCGCGTTCGCCTGCTCGAGCACCTTCGCGGGCGAGAGCGTGTCCCAGCTGCGCGCCTCGACGAAGAAGCGCACCATCGCGCTGAGGGCGGCGGTCTCGACGCCCTTGCCGGCGACGTCACCCACGAGCACCGCCATGGCCTCACCGTCGCCGACCGGCCAGGCGCCGTACACGTCCCCGCCCGTCGGCTCGTTGGCGGCAGGGGCGTAGAGCAGGCCGGTCTCGTAGCCCGGCAGCTCGGGCAGCGACTCCGGGACGAAGCCCAGCGTGAGGGCGCGCGCGATGCGCCGCTCGCGCTGGTAGTCGATCGCGTTGGCGATCGCCGCGGCCGAGGAGCGCGCCAGCTTCACCAGCAGCTCGAGGTCGTCGGGACCGAAGCGCTCGGGATCCTCGTGACCGACCGTGAGCACCCCGTAGAGCCGCGGGCCCAGCTCGATCGGCGCGTGCATCAGGCAGCCGAGCGGCGCCGCGTCCTCGTCGCGCCGCAACACGGGCGCGCGGTTGCGGGCCACGTGCCCGAAGCTGCCGCTGTCGAGCGCGAGCAAGCTCTGCGCCAGCTCGTCCGAGAAGTCGACCTGAGCGGCGGTGCGCAGCTCGCCGGATCGCGCGTTCAGGCGCGTAAGCAGCGCGCGCGTCGCGCCCGTGACGCCGGCGGCGTGCTCCACCACTCGTACGTACACCTCGTCCGGGTCGAGCGATCCGGACATCGCCTCCGAGGCGCGCTTGAGCCGCAGCTCGTCACGTGCGCGACGGCCCTCGGCCTCTAGCAAGCTGGTCCGCTCGAGCGCCATGGCCGCGAGGTCGGCCATGGCCTGCATCGTGGGCAGCTGCGCCGTCCGGAGCGGCCGCCCTTCGTCGAGCGACGCGACCACGAGGGCGCCCAGCGGCCTGCCGATCTCATCGCGGACCGGGCAGACGATCAGCGACGCCGAGCGGAAGCTCTCCCAGGCCTCGCGAGCCCGCTCCTCGCCGAGCGACGCGGCGATCGCGGACATCAGCTCCGGAGCCGCCTGCCAGGCATCCACGCGCGGCAGCAGCAGCGCGCCGGTGCGCACGAGCCGGCTCATCGACGCCTCCATTGCCTCGCGCAGGTCCTCGCTCGCGAACCAGCCCGCCGCCCGCTCGGCGGAGGCCTCGCCGGAGTCGGCGGTCACGAACGCCACCGCCGACACGGGCAGCACCGCGCGCACGTGCCGCACCAGGCGCGAGAGCGTGCGCTCTCGCCACGGCGCGGGGGGTGTGGGCGCAGGGGTGGACGTCGGAAGGGTGCTCGCGCGAGTCATCGTGGGCCCCCGCCGGCATCCACCATAGGCCGCTTCCGGCCGTTTCGCCAGTGCTCAGGCGCGCTCAGGCGCGGCGCGCCGGCTGCGCACGATCAGCCAGAGGATGCCGATGACGATGGCGGCGGCCACGGCGTAGTCGACGTAGTGGAGGCTGTCCTTCCAGTCCGTCCACTTGTCGCCCGCCTCCTTGCCGATGAAGGTGAGCATCAGCACCCAGGGCACGCAGCCGGCCAGGGTGAGCAGGCTGAAGCGCCAGAACGGCATCCGCGCAACGCCGGCCGGCAGCGAGATGAACGTGCGGACGATCGGCACCATGCGCGTGAAGAAGACGGTCGCGTCGCCGTGCCTCTCGAACCAGCGGTCCGCCCACTCGAGGTGCGACCTCTTGATGTGCAGCTTCCTGCCGTGCCTCTCGAGGATGTCCACCCGCCCGGCGCGCCCGACCCAGTACGCGAGCCAGGAACCGACGAGGTTCGCTACCGAACCGACGGCCGTGGCCGCGAACAGGCTGTACTCGCCGCGCGAGACGTTGAAGCCGGCGAAGAGCATCGTGGCCTCGCTGGGCACAGGGATGCAGGCGCTCTCCAGGAGCATCAGGACGAACACTCCCGGGAGTCCCATGGCATCCACCACGTCCACGGCAACCTGGACGATCGGGTCCGTGAGCGAGGCGATCAGGGGCATGAGAGCGAAGTAGGGTAGCGAGCCTTGATCCCTCTCTTTGCCAGCAGTCTCGAGCCGTACCACGACCGCCTCAGCGAGGCGCTCGACCGCGTCGCGCGGGGCGGCCGCTACGTGCTCGGCCCCGAGGTGGAGGCCTTCGAGCACGAGTTCGCGCGCTACCTCGGCGTGAGGCACTGCATCGGCGTGGCCAACGGCACGGACGCCCTCACGATTGCCCTGCGGGCGCTCGGCGTGGGCGCCGGCGACGAGGTGGTGATGCCCTCGTTCACCTTCTACGCCACCGCCGAGGCGGCGCTCGTGCTCGGGGCCAGGCCGGTCTTCTGCGACATCGACCTGGACACGTTCTGCGTCACGCCCGAGACCGTGAGGGCGGCCCTCACCCCGCGCACCAAGGCGATCGTCCCGGTGCACCTGTTCGGCAACGTCGCGCCGGTGCCCGGGCTTCGCGAGCTCGGCGTGCCGGTCCTCGAGGACGCGGCGCAGGCGGCCGGCGCGGAGCTCGACGGCGTGAGGGCGGGCGCCCTCGGGGACGCGGCCACCTTCTCCTTCTACCCGTCCAAGAACCTGCCCTGCCTGGGCGACGGAGGCGCGATCGCGACCAACGACGACGGGCTCGCCGAGCAGGCGCGCATCCTGCGCGTCCACGGGACCAGGGACAAGGCCACGTTCACGGACGTGGGCTACAACTCGCGCCTCGACGAGCTGCAGGCGGCCGTGCTGCGCGTGCTGCTGCCCGAGCTGGACGGGTGGAACGAGCGCCGGCGCGAGGTCGCCGCGGCGTACGAGCGGCTGGGGATGGGTGAGCACGCCCTGCTCCCGCGTCCCACAGAGGGCGCGCGGCACGTGTACCACCTCTACGTCGCGCGCGCGGAGTCGCTGCCGGTGGGGCGCGGCTACTACCGGACGCCGGTGCACCGGCAGCCCGCCATCGCCGTGCCGGCCGAGCTGCCCGCGACCGAGGAGGCCTCCCGAACCAACTTCGCGCTCCCGATGGGGACCGACCTGACCGAGGAGCAGGTTCGCGAGGTCGTCGAATGCGCATCTGGATCGACCTGACGAACAGCCCGCACGTGCTCGTCATGCGCCCGCTGATCGGGGCGATGCGGGCGGACGGGCACGAAGTGGAGGTCACGGCCCGCGACTTCGCCCAGACGCTCGAGCTCTGTGAGCGCTTCGGCATCGCGCACACGCCGATCGGCCGCCACCGCGGCGGGCGGCTCGCCTCCAAGGGGCTCGGGCTCGTGTCGCGCAGCGGGGCGCTCGTTCGCTGGGCGCGCGGACGGCGCTTCGACGCGGCGATCGGGCACGGCTCCAACGACGTGAGCATCGCCGCCGCGCTGCTGCGCATCCCGTCGGCCACCGCGTTCGACTACGAGTTCGCCGCCCAGCAGCACCACCTCAACTGCAGGCTGTGCCGCGTCGTCATGGTGCCGGAGGCGATCCCGCCCGAGCGCCTCGCGCGGTACGGGGCGAAGCCGCGCAAGCTGCGCCGCTATGCCGGGCTGAAGGAGGAGTACTACCTGGCAGACTTCGAGCCCGACGAGGCCGTGCTGCGCGCCCTCGGCATCGACCGCGAGCGCCCCCTCGTGGTGGTGCGCACGCCTCCCGAGGTCTCGCTCTATCACCGCTTCGAGAACCCGCTCTTCCGCCGAGTCCTGGAGCGGCTTGCGGAGAGCGACGCCCAGGCGGTGGTGCTGCCGCGCACTCCGGAGCAGCGCGAGGAGGTGCGCAGCCTCGGGCCCTTCACGGTGCCCGAGCGCGCCGTCGACGCCCAGAGCCTGGTCGCCTTCGCCGATCTCGTCATATCGGCCGGGGGCACGATGAACCGCGAGGCCGTGGCGCTCGGCACGCCGGTCTACACGACGTTCGAGGGCCGGCTCGGGGCGGTTGACGAGGCGCTACTGCGCGAGGGTCGCCTGCGCAGGCTGGCCGATCCCGGCGAGATCCGGCTGAGCGCCGCTCGGAGCACGGCGGCTTGCGGGTCCGCCGCGACCCGCGCGAACTCGTCACACTTCTGCTGTCCGCCACCGGCCCATGAGATCGCTCGGCTCCTCAGTCCACGCACGTCGCCTGGGACAGGTCGGCGTCGACGCCTGCCTGCTCGCGCTCGCGTACTACCTCGCCTACGTCCTGCGCTTCGACGAGGGCATCAAGCCGAGGTACGAGAACCTGCTGTGGGACACGATCGCCCTGACCGTCGCGATGAAGCTCGTGATCTTCGCGATGTTCGGGCTCTACTCGAAGCTCTGGCGCTTCGTCGACCAGAAGGACTTCGAGTCGATCCTGAAGGCGGTGGTGGTCTCGACGGTCGGGCTGATAGTGGTGCTGTTCCTGTTCTCGATCGGGCGCCACGACCCGCCGCGCGGCGTCCTCGCGCTCGACTTCCTGCTCTCGCTCGTGTTCGTCGGCGGCGCGCGCTTCGCCGTGCGCGCGCTCGTGGAGCGCCCCGCGCGCGGCGCGATCCTCGGGCGGGCGGCCACCGAGGTGCTGATCGTCGGCGCCGGCAACGGCGGCCAGCAGGTGGCCTTCGAGCTGCGCCGCAACCCCGGCCTGCGCAGCGCGCCGGTGGGCTTCGTGGACGACGACCCGCGCAAGCAGGGCATGCGGATCGCCGGCATCAAGGTCCTGGGCGCGACCGCGGCGCTGGCGCGCATCCTCGACGGCGTGCAGCCGGACGAGGTGATCATCGCCATCCCGTCCGCGCCGGGCACGCTGCGCCAGCAGGTGGTCACGGCCTGCCGCGAGCGCAGCATCCCGGTGCGCACCCTGCCGACCACCTTCGAGCTGCTCTCCGGTGGCGTGAACCTGATGCGGCAGGTCCGCGAGGTGCGCGTGGAGGACGTCCTGGGGCGCGAGCCGGTGGGCGTCGAGATCGACCGGGTGGGCGCCTACCTGCGCGGCCGCACGGTGCTGGTCACCGGCGCCGGCGGGTCGATCGGCGCCGAGCTCTGCCGCCAGATCGCGCGCGTGGGGGCCAAGCGGCTCGTGCTGTTGGAGAACTCGGAGAACGCGCTGTTCGAGATCAGGCGCGAGCTCGAGGAGGAGCGGCACTTCGCCCGCACGGCCCCGGTACTGGCCGACTGCAAGGACGCCACCCGCATGCGCGAGGTGTTCGCCGAGTACCTCCCGTCCGTGGTATTCCACGCCGCGGCCTACAAGCACGTGCCGTTGATGGAGGAGAACCCGGTGGAGGCGGTGCGCAACAACGCCGTCGCCACTCGCATCGTGGCCGCCGCGGCCGGCGAGGCCGGCAGCGAGCGCTTCGTGCTCGTCTCGACCGACAAGGCGGTGAGCCCCGCGACGGTGATGGGAGCCTCCAAGGCGCTCGCCGAGTGGGCGGTGGAGGCCGCGCAGAACCGCTGGAAGGGCACGCGCTACTCGTCGGTTCGCTTCGGCAACGTGCTCGGCTCCTCCGGCTCTGTCGTGCCGATCTTCCGGCGCCAGATCGCGCAGGGCGGACCGGTCACGGTGACCGACGAGAAGATGACCCGCTACTTCATGACCATCCCCGAGGCAGTCCAGCTCATCATCCGCTCGGGGGACCTGTCCACCGGCGGCGAGGTGTTCGTGCTCGAGATGGGCGACCCGGTCAGGATCATCGACCTGGCGCGCAACATGATCCGGCTCGCGGGGCTCGAGCCCGAGGTGGACATCGGCATCGAGATCGTCGGCCGGCGCCCGGGCGAGAAGATCCACGAGGAGCTCTTCAACCCCGGCGAGCGGCCGGAGCCGACGCCGGCCGAGAAGATCGTGTGCGCGGTGCAGCCCCCGCTCGGCTCCGAGTGGGTGGAGGGCGCCTTCGCGCGCATCGAGGAGCTCGTCTACGCCGGAGACGCCGCGGCGCTGGCCGGCGCGGTCGCCGAGCTGTCGGTCGAGCGCGCGCTGACCGTCCAGGGCGGCTAGGGTCCGGCCCGGACCCGATCGCGGCGCGCTAGAGGCCGCCTCCCGCTCTACAGTTCGGACCCTTGCCGGAGATCGTCCAAGAAATCGGCGCGTACGCCGGCCTGGCCGCCGTGGCCGGGCTCGCTGTCCTCTCCGTTCTGTACTTCTCGCAGGCGCGGGACGTGAAGCGCCTGCGCGAGTGGGCGGGCCGCGCTCCCGAGCGCTCCGCCGAGCCGGGGGTGCCGCAGACGGTGGTGCCGGGCCGCGTGCAGGCGCAGCCACAACCGAAGCCCGCGCAGCAGCCGCAGCCCGCGCCACAGCCACAGCCACAGCCCGCGCCACAGCCACAGCAGGCTCCCAGGCCCGGAGTGCCCGCCGTGCCCGCGGCCGCGGGCGCCGACGCC
>DASQER010000042.1:0-3306 GCA_035633575.1 Thermoleophilaceae bacterium | reverse complement strand
CTGACCGAGGAGCGGCTCGCGGAGGTGGCGCAGAGCCACGGCGAGGAGCTCGGCCGCCACGCCGCCAGGACCCTGGCCGCGGGCGGCAAGCGGTTGCGCCCGGTGCTTGTGTTCCTCTGCGCCGCGGGAGACGAGCCGGGCCTGGTCCACGCGGCGGCGGCCGTCGAGCTCCTGCACATGGCCACGCTCGTGCACGACGACGTGCTCGATGCGGCCGAGCTGCGGCGCGGCAGGCCCACGGTCTTTGCCGAGGGCGGACGCCCGGCGGCCACCGCCACCGGCGACCTGCTCTTCTCGCGCGCGTTCGCGGAGCTCGCCGCCAGCGGCAGCGAGGACGCGGTGCGCGCCCTGTCGACCGCGTCTTCCGCCCTCGCCCGGGGCGAGCTGATGCAGCGCGCCGACGCCTGGGGCGAGGACGTGGCGCCCGAGCGCTACCTGGAGCGCTGCCGGCTGAAGACGGCGAGCCTGTTCGAGGCCTCCTGCCGGCTGGGCGCGCTGTTCGGGGGCCGCGCCGACCTCGCCCCCGCTCTCGGGCGCTTCGGGGAGCAGGTGGGCCTCGCCTTCCAGATGCTCGACGACGTGCTCGACGTGTCCGGGCCCCCGGAGCGCACCGGAAAGCCGCGCGGAGCCGACCTCCTCGACGGTACGGTCACGCTGCCGCTGATCCTGGCTCGCCGCCTCGACGACGGCCTGCGCGACCTCGACCTGCGCTCGGCCGTCACGACGCCCGCCCAGGCGGCCGCGGTGTGCGACCGGATCGCGCGAACGGGCGCGCTGGAGGAGGCTCGCGTCCAGGCGCTGGAGCACGTGGCCGAGGCGAAGGCCAGCCTTGCCGCGCTGGACCTCTCGAAGGAGCGCCGGCACGCGCTCGGCCTGGTGGCCGACGGCGTGGTCGAGCGCTACGCCTAGCGCCGCGGCCTAGAAGTCTTCGGGAAGGATCGCGCCGGCCTCGAGGGCGCCTGCGAAGCGCTCGATCTCGTCGGCCATGTTGGCGCGCATCAGGCGCTTGTAGTCGCGGGCCAGAGCGTCGGCGCCGCGGTCGAGCTCCTCGTCGAAGAGCTCAACGTTGTCCTGGGTGAAGACGCCCTCGCGGAACACTGCGCAGTTCGGGCAGTGGAGCAGGACGCTCCAGTTCTCCGGACCGGCCTCGTCCCACTGAACCGGGTAGACGAGCTCCGAGGAGCAGTCGACGCAGACGTGGAGGTCCTGCTGGGCCTCGACGGGGGGATGCGCGGGCGCCTGCGGCTCGATCTGCTCGGCCGCCTGCCCGTCCTCCGCGAAGTAGACGACCTCGATCGTCTTCCCGCTGGGGAGGGTCACGCGCTTTGTGAAGTGTGTCTGTTCGCCGTTGCTTTCCATCTCTCTCATCCTCTGCTCCCGGTATCGGCAGTGGTGAGATGAACTTGAAGAGAAATTCGCGTACTTTCCGGGTTCGCGACCGCGGCGCTCAGCCATTGCGCCCGGGGCCGCCCTCGTAGCGGGACTCGGTGGCCTCGACCTGGCCGTGGTAGTGGCTGCCGAGGTCGGGGTGCCCGTAGGGCCGCTCGGCGGGCCGGTCGAGGGCCATGAACGACAGCTGGGCGATCGGCTTTCCCGGCCAGAGCACGATCGGAACGCGCGTCAGGTTCGTGATCTCGAGCGTGAGCGTGCCCATGAAGCCGGGATCTACGAACCCGGCCGTGGCGTGCACGATCAGGCCCAGGCGGCCGAGGCTCGACTTGCCCTCGATCCGGGCGACGATGTCGTTGGGCAGCTCGACCCACTCCACGGTCGTGCCGAGCACGAACTCGCCGGGGTGGATCACGAAGGAGGCGTTCTCGTCGATCTGCACGTGCTCTGTCACGCCCGTGGGCGGCTGCGCGAGGTCGATCGCGGGCAGGCGGTGGTTGTGGAAGACCCGAAAGGAGGTGCCCAGCTTCAGGTCCACGCTGGCCGGCTGCAGCATCGCCGGGTCCCACGGCTCGATCCGGATCCGCTCCTCCTCGACAAGCCGGCGGATCGTTCCGTCTGAGAGAACGGAGGTGAGCACGGCGCCATCCTCGCAAGTCCACCTGCCGGAAGGGGTTGCCCCAGCTACCATGGCATTAGGCATGTGGACTCCAGGGCCCCTAGAGATCGTGATCATCCTCGTGATCGTGCTGATCATCTTCGGCCCGAAGCGGCTGCCCGACCTGGGCCGGTCGCTCGGACGCGGAATGCGCGAGTTCAAGGACTCGGTCACCGGCAAGGACAAGGACGAGCTGCCGGAGGGCTCGGCCGACACGCCCGAGCCCACGACGGTTACGCCGGCCGGCGAGCAGAAGCCCTAGCCGCGGGAACCGCGTAGGACGTGCGGCGGATCCGGCCGATCTCCCACGAGGACCGCCTCTCGGTGGTCGACCACCTCGACGAGCTGCGCAGCCGGCTGGTCGTCTCCGCCCTGGCGTTCGTCGTCGCGTGGGCGCTCACGGCGTGGCAGAACCACCTGGTCCTCGAGATCGTCAATGGCCCGCTGCCGGACGGGATCGAGCCGATCACCCTCGGTCCCGCGGAGGCGTTCTACACCACGCTCACGAACTCCGCCTACGCGGCCCTGCTCCTGGCGCTGCCCGTGATCCTCTACCAGCTCTACGCGTTCGTCCTGCCCGCCTTCAGCCCGACCGAGCGGCGCGTTGCCACTCCGCTCCTGATGCTGGTGCCCGTGCTGTTCATCACGGGCGTGGTGTTCTGCTACTTCGTCGTGCTCACGCCGGCGCTCGACTTCCTCCTCAACTTCAACGCCGACGAGTTCAACACGCAGGTGCGCGCGCGCGACTACTACTCGTTCGTCACGCTGCTGATGCTCGCGATGGGCCTCGGCTTCCAGATCCCGGTGGGCGTCCTCGTGGCCTGCAAGCTGGGCGTGACGAGCCCCGAGAAGCTGCGCCGCAGCCGCCGCTACGCGATCGTGGCGATCGTGATCCTGGCCTCGCTCCTGCCCACGCTCGACCCCCTGACCCTGATCCTCGAGGCGATCCCGCTCTACCTGCTCTACGAGTTGAGCATCATGCTGGCGGCGCGCTTCGGCCGCCCGGCGCTCGAGGACAGCGACGAGCCTCCCGCCGAGGGTCTGTAGCTAGCCTTACGCCCGCATGCTGTTCGACCTCAGAGGGCGCCGCCGGAGGGCGGTGCAGGTGACCTACCTCTTGCTCGCCCTGCTGATGGGCGGTGGCCTTGTGCTGTTCGGAATCGGGGGCAGCGTCTCGGGCGGCCTCCTCGACGCCTTCAAGGGCGGCGGCGGCGGTGGCAACGGCGACAGCGCGCTCCGGGATCGCGTCGAGCGGCAGG
>DASQER010000041.1:0-5445 GCA_035633575.1 Thermoleophilaceae bacterium | reverse complement strand
GCTCGCGTCGCGCGGCGCGGTGCCCTTGATCGGCTCGCTCACGACCTCGCGCCCGCGCCTGCGCAGGAACAGCTCGGGGGAGAGGCTGCAGACCGCTCCCCACGGGCCCGCGACCAGCGCGGCATGGCGCGGCTCGAGCGTGCCCGCCGTGCGGGCGAACAGGTCGAGCGGGTCGCCCTTCCACCGTGCCTCGAGCCGCAGGCAGAGGTTCGCCTGGAAGATCTCCCCGGCGGCGATCCGCTCGCGGCAGGTGTCGATGGCGGTCATGTGACCGGCCCCGCCCGGGGGCGCCGGCTCGAAGCTGCCGACCCACACCGGCCGCTCGCGCACCCCGGCGGCCAGCCTCGCGCGCAGCAGCTCGAGGCGGTCGCCCAGCTCGTCCTCGCGCGCGTCCGTCCAGAGCGCCTCGAACCACCAGCGCCCGTCCGCGTCGAGGCGCAGGAGGTGGTCGTAGAAGGCAAGCGCGAAGTCGGGCAGCGGTACGTGCCGCGGCGGGGGCGGGGGCACGCGCTCGAGGCGCGCGCCGAGGTTGTAGCCCAGGTAGCCGAACCAGCCGCCGCCGACTCCGTTCTCGCCGGCCACCTCCACCACCGGCTGCCGGTCCAGCAGTGCGAACGGATCCTCGTCCGGCCCCGCCACCGCGAGCGGCTCCGAGCCCACCAGCGCTCCGCCGCCCGCCCAGTGGCCCGCAAGCGCGAAGGGACGCTCGTCGCCGCGCACGAGCAGGCAGCCCTCCGCCGCCGAGGCGTCTCCCTCGAGCGGGATCCGAACCAGGCGCGCGCGGTCGGGCACGGTCACGCGGGTCACGCGGCTCAGCCTCCCGCGTCCGCGGACAGGAACGCCACCGCGTCGCCGGCGGCAAGCGGCAGCTCGGGGTCGCGGCTGATCTGGTCGCCGTTGAGCGCGGCCACGATGTGGCGGTCGAGCGCGACGCCGGCCGCGGTGGCCGCTGCCTCGAGCGTGGCGGCCCGGACGGCGAGCGGCTCCCGGCCGAGGCCGGTGGCGAGCGTGCCGAAGCGGCGCACAGTCACGCTCGGCGCCGCGCGCGCCCGCGCCTCCTCGTAGTCGGCCGGCTCGTTCACGTTGAGCACCGAGAGCAGCTCGGGGTCCGCCTGTGCCAGCTCGCGGTCGCGCAGCAGCTCCTCCTCGCCGAGCTCGTGCACCCGGGAGCGCTCGAAGAGGAACGCCGGCCGCATGCGGTCCTGCTCGATCAGCTCCTCCACCGCGGTGAGCAGGGAGGTCCTGTAGGCGGCCGCGAGCGGGTGCCTGAAGCCGTGAACGACTGGGAGCGCCACGTCCACATCCTCGCGCGTCGCGGCCGCGAGCACCGCCCTCACGAAGGCCGGGTGGAGCAGCGGGACGTCCGTCGAGGACACATACGCCAGCTCGGCCTCGTCGGCCACGGCGGCCAGTCCGGCTGCCAGGCCCTGCAGCGGGCCGCGGCCCTCGGCGGCGTCCTCCGCCACGCGCACGCCGGACGGCAGCGGGGGCAGCTCCTGGTCGGGCGCGCGCACGACCACGACTGGGCCGTCGACCGCGCGGCCGACGATCCCGGTCACGCGGTTGAGCAGCGTCGAGCCGTGCCATTCGAGGCTCGCCTTCGGCCGCCCCATGCGGCTGGAACGACCCCCGGCGAGCACGACACCGGCAACCGTGGTCACGCGGCCGATTGTACCTATTTGTCTGCGCGCGACAGGCATGTCGTGGCCACATAGCGCCCAGGGCTGCCGGCGCGCTCGAGCGGGAACGCCAGCGACCCGCTCACGGCCCACAGCTCGGTGCGGCGGTCGCTCACCGCCCAGCCCGGCGGCCAGCGGCTCACGTCCGCGTCCTGCAGCGCGAGGATCAGCGCCTCTGCCACCGCCTCGGCGCCGCGCTCGCGCACCGGCCGGCGCTGGCGGAAGCGCACCACGCAGTGGTGCGAGGGCACGATCTCGTGCACCTCGGGATGGTCGATGCGTGCCACTCGCTGCACGGCAAGCGAGAATAGGCCCATGGATCAAGTGGTGATCAAGGTGAGGCACAACGGTCCCTACAAGCTGACCGGCCCGGTGAAGGTGATCGACGCGGACGGGGCCGAGTACGAGCTCCCCGAGGGCGACACGATCGCGCTCTGCCGCTGTGGCGGCTCGACGACCAAGCCGTTCTGCGACGGCACGCACTCGAAGATCGGCTTCGACGCGGCCGAGCGCGCGGTGAGGGAGGCGGGCTAGGTGTAGCTCCTAGGCCGCCACCGGCGCCGCCGCTCCGGCGAACGCCGTCAGCGCGTCCGCATCTGGCGCGGGCTCGAGCGTCAGCGCCGGCGGCTCGTGCTCGGCGATCCAGCTCGCCACGATGCGCACCTCGTCGATCTCGCCGGCCGGGATCGGCGAGCGGCCCGAGGGGCGGGCGAGCGCGGCCTCTGTGCGCTCGGCCAGCTCGGAGTGTCCCGGCAGCGCGCCCCAGTCGACCAGCCGGCCCTGCACGATCCAGAAGGCATCGAAGCGCTCCTTCACCGGGTGCCTCGCCAGCACCAGCCGCGGCGCCGCGTGGGTCGCCCGCAGCACGCCGTCGAGACGCTCGAGCACCCAGGCGAGCCTGTCGCGCCGGCGCAGCAGCGCCGCCGCGCGCTCGAAGCGCTCGGCCTCGGCCGCCTCGCGCATGCGCTCGTCCAGCTCCTCGATCAGCCGCTCGCCGGCGCCGGGCGCCTCGAAGTGGGCGAGCGCGGCGTCGAGCTGGCGGCGGTAGGCGTTGGGGTCGAGGTCGCCGAGGCAGGGAGACACGCAGCGGCCCATCTGCCCGTACGCCGACGGGTGCTCGCGCACCTTCAGCGTGCGCCCGCAGTGACGCAGCCGGTAGAGCGAGGTGAGCTGGCCGGCGAGCTCCGACGCCAGCGTCCGGCTCCCGAGCGGCCCGACGTTCACCGCATGCCCCGGGGCGGGCTCGGCCGCGACCTCGAGCACCGGATAGGGGATGTCGAGCCGGCAGCGCAGGTAGCAGTAGCGGTCGGTGCGCTTCAGCTTCACGTTGCCGGTGGGCTTCCACTGCTTGATCAGGCGGTTCTCCAGCACGAGCGCGCCGAGCTCGGAGTTCGTGGGCCGGTAGTCCACGATCTCGGCGCGCTCGGTCCAGCCGGCGGGCGCGCAGAAGTGCGCCCGCGCGCGCGAGCGCAGCGACACCGACTTGCCCACGTACAGCGGCTGGCCGCGCTCGTCGCGGAAGACGTACACGCCGGGGTCGTCCGGCAGCGTGGAGAGATCCGGCCGCTGGTCGCGCGGGATGCGCTCGGCCGGCTCGGTCTTGCGGGCGCGGCGCCGGGAGCGCAGCAGGTCGATCGCGTCGCCGAGCGTGGCCGCGTTCGCGCACAGCCTCGGGAACAGCGCGCAGAACACGCGCGCGCACGTGAGGGCGTCCGGCAGCGCCCGGTGCACCTCCTCGACCTCGATCCCGAGCGAGCCGGCGAGCGGGGCGAGCGCCCGCTTGCGCGCCAGCGGAGCGAAGCGGCGGGCGAGCTGCACGGTGCAGAGCGCCGGCGGGTCCGGCCAGTCGAGCCCCGCGCGCTCGAACGCCTGCCGCAGCACGCGCACGTCGAAGCGGGCGTTGTGCGCGATCAGCACCCGTCCCTCGAGCAGCCCGGCCAGCTCGGGGAGCGCATCCTCGGGAGGCGGCGCTCCGTCGACCATCCCCCGCGTGATGCCGGTGAAGCGCTGGATGCCGCGCGACAGCGGGCGCTCGACGCGCACGAGCGAGTCGTAGGTCTCGTGCAGCTCGCCGCCGCCCACGAGCACGGCGCCGACCTCGGTCAGCTCGCAGAGGTCGCCGCCGTAGCCGTTGGTCTCGGTGTCGAGCGCCACGAACTCCGCGGGCGCGAGGGGCTGGTCGAGCCGGATCACGAACGGGCGATGGAACCCCCCGGCCCGGACGGATGGGGCGAAGTCGTCCACCGGCGCTCTTAGCCTCGCTGGGATGGCCCGCTCCGCCACAGTCTTCGCCTGCACGTCCTGCGGGCACGAGAGCCCGAAGTGGCACGGCCGCTGCCCCGGCTGCGGCGAGTGGAACACGATGGCCGAGGAGAAGCGCGCCGCCGCGCCGGCGGGCCGCGCCGCGCCCGCTCGCCGCTCGGGCCGCGCCCTCACGCCGGTCACGCTCGGCCAGGTGGAGGCGCCGCGGGTCGCGCGCCTGCACACCGGCATCGGCGAGCTCGACCGCGTGCTGGGCGGAGGCCTCGTCCCCGGCTCGCTCGTCCTGATCGGCGGCGCGCCCGGCATCGGCAAGTCGACTCTCACCACGGGCGCGCTCGCCAACCTCGCCGCCGCGGGGCACAGGGTCCTGTACGTCTCCGGCGAGGAGTCCGCCGCGCAGGTGAAGCTGCGCGCCGAGCGGCTCGGGCCGCACGCGCTCGGCGTTCCGATCGTGGCCGACACGGACCTCGAGGCGGTCCTCGCCACACTCGAGCAGGAGCGGCCCGAGGTCTGCGTGGTGGACTCGGTGCAGGTGCTCTACGACCCCGGCCTCACCGGCGCGCCCGGCTCGGTCAGCCAGGTGCGCGAGGTGGCGGGGCGCCTGATGCGGCTCGCGAAGGAGCGCGGCATCGCCACGCTGCTCGTGGGCCACGTGACCAAGGAGGGCTCGCTCGCCGGCCCGCGCGTGCTCGAGCACCTCGTGGACTGCGTGCTCTCCTTCGAGGGCGAGCGCGAGCGCACCTACCGCACGCTGCGCGCGCTCAAGAACCGCTTCGGGTCCACGAACGAGGTCGGCGTGTTCGAGATGCACGAGCAGGGGCTCGTGGAGGTCGAGGACGCATCGGCCCGCTTCGTGAACGAGGCCACGCGCGCGCCGGGCTCGGTCGTGCTCTGCGCGATGGAGGGCTCGCGCCCACTGCTCGTGGAGGTGCAGGCGCTCGTCGCGCCGAGCGAGCTGGTGCCGCCGCGGCGCGTGGCCAACGGGGTGGATCGCAACCGGCTCGCGCTGGTGCTGGCCGTGCTGGCGCGCCACGGCGGCTTCTCGCTCGGCTCGAGCGACGTGTTCGTGTCCGTGGCCGGCGGCGTGCGCGTGGACGAGCCGGGAGCGGACCTGGCGATCGCGCTGGCGCTCGCCACCGCGCAGGGTGGGCGCGAAGCGCGTCACCCTGCCAGCGGGGCGAAGGGCGTGGGCCTGGCGGGCGACAAGCCGCTGGCCGCCTTCGGCGAGCTGGGCCTCACGGGCGAGCTGCGCCACGTCGGCCACGCCGACCGCCGCACCGCCGAGGCGCGCAAGTTCGGCCTCGAGCGCGTGATCCACCCGGGCGACCGCCTCACCACCCTCCGCCAGGCCCTCGCCACCCTCGGCGAGAGCGCCCCCGCGCGCGCCGCCTGACAGAAGCCGTTCAGCGCCCTCTGGGCCCCGGAAACGCCTGCTAAACAGACCAATCGACCCGAAACGGGGACATTTCCCGTAGAATTGGCCTTGATGCCATATGCCGGGGAC
>DASQER010000040.1:0-5040 GCA_035633575.1 Thermoleophilaceae bacterium | reverse complement strand
GACGTGAAGTACGACCTGTTCGCCAAGATGCTCGGCGGCTACGGCGAGGAGGTCCGCGAGCCGCAGGACATCCGCCCCGCGCTGGAGCGGGCTCGCGAGTCGGGCAAGCCCTCGCTGATCAACGTGTGGATCGACCAAGAGGTATTCGCCCCTGGCACCATGAACCAGACGATGTACAAGTAGGGGAGGAGGCGGGAATGAGAAAAGCCCTGCGAGGAGATCCTCGACCACTACGGCGAGCCCGAGCCGCTCATCCCCGAGACCTGAAGGGCCGCTGCCTAACAGCCCTCGCCGTCGGCGGTGCAATCGCAGACGACGGCATGCCGGCGATCGCCAGCGGCAACATCATCGAGTGCGGCCTGCGCCCGGGCTACTTCCGCTCCGCCTATGAGCGGATCCTGCCGGTCTGCGACCAGGCAGAGGCATGGGGCACTGAGGTCACCGTCGCCTGAGCAGGCTCTCGCAGTCCGCAGACAAGATCAGAGGGGGTGCTGCACAAGCGAAGGCGGCTGCGCCTCTCGATCACTGTTCGATAATGTGCATTCCGTTACGTACGCGGAGAGGCCGCGACCCCGGGGCGCCCAGCGCCGCCCTTCGTAGCTACGAGTCGGGAACCACTTGAGGCGCTGCCCGGCACCCTGCTGTAGGGATTCCCGCCTGACGACCACCTGGATTTCGTGGGCCGCACTTGGGCCGCACGGGCCTGCTGTCCGGAGTCGCGTCCAATAGCGTCGAGCGTTGCTAGCAGGGTCTGCGGCGCGCTCTGGGCCACTGCGGAAGACTCCGCGCGACGGAGGGCCATCTATGGTAAGAAAGGGGTCGCCGGTTCGAGCCCGGCGTTGGGCTTGCCATTCCAGAGCGGAACGGAGGGCACCCGCCGCTGGCCTCCTTGGAGGAGATCTTCCGCGACGCTTCGGGTGGCTGGACGCTGCATCAGCTGCGTCACTCGGCGATCACGCATCTCGCCGAGGGCAACGTCGGGCTCGCGCTGCTGATGGCCAAGAGCCGCCACACGAGCCTACGCTCGCTGCAGCGCTACGCCCGGCCGAGCGCCGAGGCAGTCGCTGCGCTGACCGCAGCCCACGATCCCGACTGCCGCCGGCGCTGAGCTCCGGGCCCTCGGGTCGCTGACGGTCGTGCCGGTCGACTTTCTCAGCGCCGCGCAGATCGCCAGCTACGGCCGCTACGGAGAGGCGCCGTCGGCGCGCCAGCTCGAGCGGTTCTTTTTTCTTCGATGAGCGCGACCGCGAGCTGATCGCCGAGCGGCGCGGCGATCACAACCGGCTCGGATTCGCGGTCCAGCTCGCGACGGTGCGGTTCCTCGGCGCGTTCCTCGCGCACCCGGCCGACGTCCCGGCCGTCGTCGCCAGGAGGGTCGCCGACGAGATCGGCATCACCGAGACGGGCTGTCTGGCGCGGTATGCGCGGCGCGAGCAAACGCACCGCGAGCACGCCGGCGAGATCCAGCGCGCCTCAAGCCGGACATGACGGCGATGAGCCACATGTACCGCCGGGCATGGCGGGCGGGCCTGAAGACGACCTACTACCTGCGCACGCTCGGCGCGTCGAGTATCGAGAAGTCCAGCGCCGCCCGTGTCGAGCCCGCGGCCGCGCCGGCGCTCCCGCCAACCGCGGCGGAGATCCAGGCCTGCTCGATCGAGGCGATGCGCAACGGCGAGGAGTGCGAGGCCTGCCAGTGAGCGCGGTCTGTTGCCGCGCTCCCGCGGTATCGTTTCGCGCGAATCGATTCGCCCCAGCCGGGGTCAGGGAATCCGGTCGAAGTCCGGAGCTGACGCGCAGCGGTAGGGATGCGGAGATGTCGATTCCTGCCGGGACAAATCCGACGGATCCGACAACACGACCCCGCGAACGGGTCGACGGCAAAGGAGACGTACCCGTGGCACGAACCGCCGTGTTGGGTTTCCCCCGGATCGGGGCGAAGCGCGAGCTGAAGGCCGCGCTCGAGGACTACTGGGCCGGACGGTCGAGCACCGCCGCGCTGGAGGCGACCGCGCGTGAGATCCGCGCCGTGAACCTGTGGGCCGGGACCGAGGCCGGCATCGACGTCCTGCCGGTCGGGGACTTCTCGCTCTACGACCACGTCCTGGACGTGGCGGAGATGGTGACGCTCATCGCCGAGCGCCACGGAGGAGCGGAGGCGAGCGGGCTGTCGGCGCACTTCCTGGCGTGCCGCGGGGGCGACGGCGTGACGCCGCTCGAGATGACCAAGTGGTTCGACACCAACTACCACTACCTCGTCCCGGAGCTGACGCCCGGCCAGTCCTTCGCGCTGCGCGCGGACAAGTGGGTGGCGCAGCTGCGGGAGGCCGGCGAGCTCGGCGTCGACGCGCGCCCGGTCGTGCTCGGCCCGGTATCGCTGCTGCTGCTCTCCAAGGGCGTCGCCGAGCCGCTGTCGCTGCTGCCGGCGCTCACCGCCGTCTACGCGGAGCTGCTCGCCGCGCTCGCCGCCGCGGGCGCCCGGGAGGTCCAGATCGACGAGCCCTGCCTGGTGCTCGATCGCACCGATGCGGAGCTCGACGCGTTCGCCGACGCGTTCGCGACGCTGTGCCCGGCCGCGCCGCTCGAGGTCTGCCTGGCGACGTACTTCGAGGGCCTCGATGAGCGTGCGCTGCAGCGCATCGCGCGGCTGCCGCTGGCCGAGCTGCACGTCGATCTCGTCCGGGCGCCGTCGCAATTGGACGCCGTGCTCGACGCGCTCCCCGCCGGTGCCCGGCTGTCCGCGGGCGTGATCGACGGGCGCAACGTGTGGGCGACCGACCTGGATCTCGCGCTCGACCGCCTGGACCGCATCGTCGCGAGGATCGGAAGCGACCGCGTGACGATCGCACCGTCCTGCTCGCTGCTGCACGTCCCCTACAGCGTGGCGCGCGAGCAGGGGATCCCGCAAGAGGTCCGCGAGTGGCTGGCCTTCGGGCAGGAGAAGCTGGAGGAGCTCGCGCTGCTGGCCCGCGCGGTCGACGCCAGCCACGCCGATCGGGACGAGCTGCTGGCCGACGCCCGGCGGCGGATCTCGGCGCGGCGCGTGTCGCGGCTGACGAACGACGCCGCGGTGCGCGGCCGGGTGGCGGCGCTGCGCGAGGAGGACTACGCGCGTCCGGTGCCCATCGACGAGCGCCTGGCCGCGCAGCATGAGCGGCTGGCCCTGCCTGAGCTGCCGACGACGACGATCGGGTCGTTCCCGCAGACCGCGGAGATCCGCGACGCGCGGCGGCGCTGGCGGTGCGGCGAGCTCGACGCCGAGGCGTACGACGCGTTCCTGCGCGAGCAGATCGAGCAGGTCGTGCGCGAGCAGGAGCAGCTGGGCCTCGACGTGCTCGTGCACGGCGAGCCGGAGCGCAACGACATGGTCGAGTACTTCGGCGAGCAGCTGAACGGGTTCGTGTTCTCGCAGTGGGGCTGGGTGCAGTCCTACGGCAGCCGCTGCGTGAAGCCGCCGATCCTGTTCGGCGACGTGTCGCGGCCGGGCCCGATGACGGTGCGCTGGTGGCAGGAGGCCCAGGCGCTGACGCAGCGCCCGATGAAGGGCATGCTCACGGGCCCGGTCACGATCCTGCAGTGGTCGTTCGTCCGCGACGACCAGCCGCGCAGCGAGACCTGCACCCAGATCGCGCTGGCGATCCAGGATGAGGTCCTGGACCTCGAGGCCGCCGGTGCCGCCGTCATCCAGGTCGACGAGGCGGCCCTGCGCGAGGGGCTGCCGTTGCGCAAGGCCGACCAGGACGACTACGTGCGCTGGGCGATCGACTGCTTTCGCCTGACGGTCGCTCCCGCCGCACCGCAGACCCAGATCCACACGCACATGTGCTACTCCGAGTTCGGGGAGATGATCGAGCACATCGCGCGCCTGGATGCGGATGTGATCTCGATCGAGGCATCGCGGTCGGGGATGGGGCTGCTCGACGTCTTCCGCGACTTCGAGTACCCGGGCGAGATCGGCCCCGGTATCTACGACATCCACTCGCCGCGCGTCCCGTCGACGGACGAGCTCGAGCAACTGCTCGAGCTCGCCGAGCAGCGGATCGGGCGCGAGCGGCTGTGGGTCAACCCCGACTGCGGCCTCAAGACCCGGGCCTGGCCCGAGACGCGGGAGGCGCTCGCGAACCTCGTCGAGGTGGCCCGGCGCCGCCGCGCAGCCCAGCCCGCCGCGCGGGCATGAGCGCGATCCTCGACCGGCTTCCGGCGCTGGCCACCACCGGCGTCGGGAGCCTCCCGTTCGCGAGGCCCGCCGAGGCGGCCCGCCAGGCTCTGGGTGCGTACACGGTGCCGTTCTGCCCGCAGCTGCCGCGGCTGGACGGCGACATGGTGAGCGAGTGGCTCGGAGCCGACCCGGGCCGCTGCGGCTGGACGGCCGACCGTGATCGAGAGCGGCCCGCGGCGTGGGATGCGTTCGTCGAGCAGCTCGCGGCGAAGCCGCCCGATCACGGGATGGTCAAGCTGCAGGTCACCGGTCCGGTCACGCTGGCGATCGCGCTGGAGCGTGGCGCCGGTCGCATGGGGGCGGGCGCGAGCGTCGTCTCGCTCGCCCGTGACGTCTGCGTGTGGCTGGCGGCGAACGCGGCCGGGCAGGTGAGTCGCCTGGCGGAGGTCGGCATCGACGCCCTCGTGGTCGTCGACGAACCGGGACTCGCGCAGGCCGGCGTCAGCGCGGTCGAAACCGAGCTCTGGGATCCGCTGCGATCCGTGTCGCCCGCGTGGGGGCTGCACGTGTGCGGACAGGTCCCCTGGGACCTGGTCGGTGCGCTCGAGCTCGACGTCCTGTCCTTCGACGTGGCCGTCCATGACCTCGCGGCGGAGTCGCGGCCGGTGCTCGAGGCGCTGCTGCGCCGCGGAGGCCGGATCGCATGGGGGGTGCTCGATCCCGCAGGTCCCGAACAGGCAGGAGATGCGAGCGGCCGCGCCGCCGCCTGCGTGTCGGCGACGGTCCGCGACGGACTGCCGCTGGAGCGGGTTGCGCAGCTGAGCCTGCTGACACCCTCGTGCGGGACCGGGCCTCTGTCCCCGGCGCGGGAGCGGCTTGTC
>DASQER010000039.1:0-2326 GCA_035633575.1 Thermoleophilaceae bacterium | reverse complement strand
CGGCCTGCGCCACGCGCAGCCCAGCCGGGACGCCGGGGGCGCGCTGCTCGATCCGAGCCCGCGCCTGCGCGCCCTCCGGCACCACCGCCCGGGAGGTCAGGTCACCCGCACCCAGGTCCTCGGCGAGCGCGATGTCGATCGGGTCCGCGATAGCTGGCAGGCTAGGTGACGCCACGCGCGTCAGGGTCGCGCGGCGGTAGCGCTCCGCTCGATGCCGGCCGCCGCGTAGGCGTCGGCCTCGTCGAGCGTCTCGCGCTCGAGCAGCGCCTCAGCGAGGGAGTCAAGCCGGTCGCGGTTGTCTGCCAGCAGCCGCTCCGTCGCATCCTGCTCCTCGTCGACGATCCGGCGCACCTCCGAGTCGATCAGCTCCTGCGTGGCCTCCGAGACGGACTCGACGCCCGGCATCAGAAAGCTCTGCCCGTCCTGAGGCGCCACCGCTAGGAAGCCGACCTTCTCGCTCATCCCCCAGCGCTCCACCATGCCGCGCGCGATGCGCGTGACCTGCTGGATGTCCGACTCCGCGCCTGTGGTGGGATCGCCGAAGACCAGCTCCTCCGCGACGCGGCCTCCGAGCGACACCCGGATCTTCGCGCGCAGCTCCTGCTCCGAGTAGTTGAAGCGGTCGTCCTCAGGCGTCGAGAGCGTGACGCCGAGCGCCTGCCCGCGCGGGATGATCGACACCTTGCGCACCGGGTCGGCGGCCGGCGTGAGCATGCCGACGACCGCGTGCCCGCCCTCGTGGTACGCGATCCGGCGGCGGTCCTCCGCGTTCACCAGGATCTTGCGCTCAGCGCCGAGGACGATCTTCTCGAGCGCATCGGTGAAGTCCTCGTGCCTCACGCGCTCGTGACCGCGGCGCGCCGCCAGCAGCGCCGCCTCGTTCACCAGGTTGGCCAGCTCGGCGCCGACCATGCCGGGGGTGCTCTGCGCGATCCGCTCGAGGTCCACGTCGCCGTCGAGCGGCACCAAGCGTGTATGCACGCGCAGGATGGCCTCGCGGCCGGCCGCGTCCGGCGGCTGCACGAACACGCGCCTGTCAAAGCGCCCCGGCCGCAGGAGCGCCGGATCGAGCACCTCCGGGCGGTTGGTTGCGCCGAGCACGATCACGTTCGCGTCGGAGTCGAAGCCGTCCATCTCGGTGAGGATCTGGTTGAGCGTCTGCTCGCGCTCGTCGTGCCCGCCCAGCGCACCCGGGCCACCGCGCGAGCGGCCAATCGCGTCCAGCTCGTCGATGAAGATGATCGCCGGCGCGGCCTCCTTCGCCTGCTGGAACATGTCGCGCACCCGAGAGGCGCCGATCCCGACGATCGCCTCGATGAACTCGGACGCGGACGACGAGAAGAACGGCACGCTCGCCTCGCCCGCGACGGCCCGCGCGAGCAGCGTCTTGCCGGTGCCGGGCGGCCCGGCCAGCAGCACGCCGCGCGGTATGCGCGCGCCGAGCTTGCGGTAGCGATCCGGGTTGCGCAGGGAGTCCACGACCTCCATCAGCTCCTGCTTCGCCTCCTCGATGCCGGCCACATCCTCGAACGTGACCGTCTGCGACGACGGCTCCACCCTGCGTGCCCGGCTGCGGCCGAACTGGCTCAGCATGCCCCCGCCGCCGGCCCCCGCGGCCCGGCGCGCGAGGAACACGAACAGGGCCACCAGCAGGATCGTCGGGCCGAAGCTGAACAGGATCGTCTGGAGCAGCGAGCGCTCGCCCGGAGGCTTCGCGTTGATGACGACGTTGTTCTGCTCGAGCAGCCGCGCCAGCTCCCGGTCGTCGGCGAAGGTGGGGAACTCGGTCTCGAACCCCTTGGCCCGCTCGCCCTGGTACTCGACCGGCCGCTTGAACTCGCCCTTCACGGCGTCCCCGGTCGACGAGATCTCCGCGACGTTGCCCTTGCGGACCTGCTCGAGGAACGTCGGGTTGTACGGGATCTGGACGCGCTTCTCGGGCGGCGCGAAGACCGCCACGATCAGCCAGTTCAGGACGAACAGGGCGATCAGGATCGTGACGAAGCGCCGCGGGCTCCAGGGGATCATCGGTGGCTTCTCGCGCGCGCCGCTCACACGGACGTTCCCCCGCTTCGGGTCCGGAGGCGGCGGGGGCGTGCGCGGGTCGGGAGGGCGTGCCTCGTCGGCCATGCCTCCATGCTAGGGAGGACGGGCCGTAGAGTTCAGGGGAGATGAAGCAGCAGCTGCGGCCCCTCTTCGACCAGGTGGTGATCAAGGAGCTCGAGCCGGACCAGGTCAGGCGCTCCGGGCTGCTCCTGCCGCCGGGCGAGCACGAGACGCCGCCTCAGCACGGGATCGTCCTCGCGGTGGGCCCGGGGCTCGACTG
>DASQER010000038.1:0-6476 GCA_035633575.1 Thermoleophilaceae bacterium | reverse complement strand
TAGGGCAGCATCTCGTCCCAGGTCCAGCCCGGGCCCCACTCGTCGTAGTCCACGGGGTTGCCGCGGATGTAGATCATCGCGTTGATCGAGGAGGAGCCGCCCAGCACCTTCCCGCGCGGGAGGTAGATGCGGCGATCGTTCGCGTATGGCTCGTAGATCGTCGAGTGGTCCCAGTCCTGGGCGGTCCGGTAGAGCGCCGAGAAGGCGGCCGGCAGGTGGACCAGGTCGTTCGTGTCCGGGCCGCCGGCCTCGAGCAGCAGCACCTGGACGTCCGGGTCCTCGGACAGGCGGTTGGCAAGCACGCAGCCGGCCGAGCCGGCCCCGACGATCACGTAGTCGTACATGGGGTGACGCTAACCGGGCTGACCCTCACAGGCAAGCTATCCTTCCCGCCTTCATGGCGGTCCCCAAGCAGAGACAGTCGCACTCCCGGACGAACAAGCGCCGCTCGCAGCACAAGGCGAGCATGCCGGGTATCCGGCACTGTCCGCGTTGCCACGCGCCGAGCCTGCCGCATCGCGTCTGCCCGAAGTGCGGCACCTACGCCGGCCGTGAGGTCGTCGTGCGGCAGCCCGGGGTCGACACAGACGACGAGTGATCGCGGTCGACGCGAACGGCGCCGACCAGGGGCCGGCCGCAGTCGCCGAAGGGGTCGCGCGCTCGGGCCTGCCCGTGATGCTGTTCGGCCCTGCCGCTGAGATCGCCCGGCACGCCGGCCCGCACGCCGAGATCGTCGACGCCCCCGAGACGGTCAAGGGCGGGGAGGAGGCCGTGGCCGCCGTGCGCTCGAAGCGGGACGCCTCGATCGTCCAGGCGGCCATGGCGGTGGGAGACGGCCGGGCGGACGCGCTCGTGTCGGCCGGCAGCACGGGACCCACGCTCGCCGCCGCCACGCTCGCGATCAGGCGCCTGCGCGGCGTCTACCGGCCCGCGCTCGCCGTGCTCATGCCGATCCCCGGCGGCCCGGTCCTGCTGCTCGACGCGGGCGCCAGCGTGGAGGTGCGCCCCGAGCACCTCGTCCAGTTCGCCTACATGGGCGCCTGCTTCATGGAGGCGGTGGTCGGGATCGAGCGCCCGAGGGTCGGCCTGCTGTCCGTCGGCGAGGAGTCCGGCAAGGGCACGCCGGGCGTGGTCAGCGCGCACGAGCGCATCGCCGAGGGCGGCCTCAACTTCGTGGGCAACCTGGAGGGCTTCGACCTGCCGGGCGCCGGGGCCGACGTGGTGGTGGCCGACGGCTTCACCGGCAACGTGGCGCTGAAGGTGCTGGAGGGCACCGTGCGCGTGATCTCGGGCGAGATCCGCGCGCGGGTGCGCTCGGGGCCGATCTCGAGCCTCGGCGGCCTGCTGATCCGCGGCAAGCTCGGCGAGCTCCGCGACGACCTCGACCCCGAGAAGGTCGGCGGGGCGATCCTGCTCGGGTTGCGCAAGCCGGTCGTGGTGGGGCACGGAAGCTTCGGCCCCGTGGGCATCGAGCACGCCGTGAAGCTGGCCCGGCGCGCGGTCGACGAGGACATGGTCGGGCGCACCAGCGCGGCGCTCAAGGCCGCCGGTGCCTTGCGGTCCGCGAGCGCTGCTAGCGTCGCTCCGCGATGACCCGAGAGGAGGTTCTCGACCGCATCCGCGAGCACCTGGCCACCGAGCTGGAGGTGGATCCGGGACGCATCGAGGAGTCCACCCGCTTCAGGGAGGACCTGGAGGCGGACTCGCTCGACCTGGTGGAGCTGGTCGTGGAGCTCGAGGACAGCTATGGGGTCCGCATCCCCGACGAGGAGGCGGCCAAGATCCTGACGGTCGGACAGGCCGCGGACTTCGTCGCCGCCCATGCCACGGGGATCGAGCACTGAGTCCCTCGCAGAGCTGCTCGACGAGCTGCCGGAGGAGCTGCTGCGGCAGGCCTTCACGCACGCGTCGTGGGTGGAGCAGCGCGCGGAGGCCTACGAGCGCCTCGCGTTCCTGGGGGACGTGGTCCTGAGCCTCGCGGTGTCGGACCACCTCTACCCGCGCTTCGAGCGCTACGGCGCCGGCCGGCTCACGAAGGTCCGCGCGCAGGCGGTGAGCGGCCCCTCCTGCGCCCGCGTGGCGCGTGAGCTGGGCGTCCCCGAGGAGCTGCGCGCCGCGGCACCGGAGGGCAGCACCGGGCGCAGCGCGGACATGCTCATCGACTCGGAGCGCGTGCTGGCCTCGGTGTGCGAGGCCATCATCGGCGCGTCCTATCTCGCCTTCGGCATCGAGCGCACCGCGCCGGCCGTGGCGGTGTCGTTCGCCGGCGAGATCGAGCAGGCGCTCGAGCACCCCGTGGACTACAAGTCGGTGCTCCAGGAGCGCCTGGCGCAGCAGGCCGAGGTGGTGGCCTACCGGACCGTGTCCGAGGAGGGCCCGGCGCACGACCGCAGCTTCATCGCGGTGGCCGAGGTGTCCGGAGAGGAGCTCGGCCGCGGAGAGGGAAGGACGAAGAAGGCCGCGGAGCAGGAAGCCGCGCTGCAAGCCCTCGACGCGCTTGACGAGGAGGCGGCCTCGTAATGCACCTCCGCTCGATCTCGATGAAGGGCTTCAAGTCCTTCCCGCAGCGGACCACGCTCGAGTTCGGCACCGGCGTGTCCGTGGTCGTCGGGCCGAACGGCTCCGGCAAGTCGAACATCACGGACGCCGTGCTGTGGGCGCTCGGCGAGCAGTCGCCGCTGGCGGTGCGCGGACAGTCGATGAAGGACGTGATCTTCTCCGGGGCGCACGGGGTGCAGGGCTCGAACGCCGCCGAGGTGGAGGTCGTGATCGACAACCACGACGGTGCGCTCGACATCGACTTCTCCGAGATCTCCATCGTGCGCCGCCTGGAGCGCGACGGCGAGGGCGAGTACCGCCTGAACGGCGCCCGCTGCCGGCTCGTGGACGTGGTCGAGGTGCTCTCGGACTCCGGGCTCGGCAAGGAGATGCACTCGGTGGTCTCGCAGGGCAAGGTCGAGCAGATCGTGCTGTCGCGCCCGCGCGAGCGGCGGCTCCTGATCGAGGAGGCCGCGGGGCTCGGCAAGCACCGCAAGCGCCGCCGCAGGGCGCAGCTGAAGCTGCAGCGGACCGGGGAGAACCTCTCGCGCGCGCTCGACGTGGAGCGCGAGGCGCGCTCGCGGCTGCGCCCGCTGAAGCGCCAGGCCGAGGCCGCTGCGCTGCACGAGCGGCTCGAGCGCCAGACGCTGGAGGCGCGCTACTCGCTGTCGAGGGACGCTGCCCGCGCGGCGCGGCTGGCGCTGGCCGAGGCCGAGGAGCGGGCCCGGACGGCACGTGGGGAGCGCGACGAGGCGGAGCGGCTGCTCGCCGAGGTGGCCCGGCGCCGCGAGCAGGCGGAGGAGGCCTTCGCGGCCCAGACGCGCGACCGCGAGCGCCTCCAGGCGCGCCTGTACGCGGCACGCTCCGCGAGCGAGCGCATCGCCATGCGGCTGGAGCGCGTGCGCGAGCAGGCCGCCTCGGCGCAGCAGCGCCGCGAGCGCCGCCTGCGGCAGCTCTCCCTGCTCGAGCAGCAGCCGGCGGCGGACGCCGACCTGTCCTCCGAGGAGGAGCGGCCCGAGGACCGGATCGCGGCGATCGAGGGCGGGCTGGCCGAGCTGGACGCGGGTCGCGAGGAGCGCCTCGTGCGCGAGCTGTCGGGGCTCGAGCGGGAGCTATCGAAGGCGCGTGCGCGGGTCGCGGAGCTGGAGCAGGCGGCCACCGGGCGCCGCGGCGCCCTCGAGGCGGCCGAGCGCGCCGCGGATGAGGCCCGCGCGGCGCGCCGGGAGGCGGAGCAGGCCGCCGAGGCCGCGCGTGCCCGGGCCGCCCAGGTCGGCGCCGAGCTCGCGGCCGTGAACCAGTTCGTGCGCGGCGCCGCGGCATCCTCGGGCGAGGCGCGCCCCCTGGCGGAGCGGCTGCACGTGGAGAACGGCTACGAGCTGGCGCTGGCCGCCGTGCTCGGCCCGCGGCTGACCGCCGCCGTCGTCAGCGACCTCGCGGCGGGCGAGCGCCTGCTCGACGAGGCCGGGCGCGACGGGGCCAGCGCGCTGTTGGAGCGGGCTCATGCCGTGGCCACGGCGCCCGCGTCGCCCTCGGTACCGGGCGGCGACCAGCTCGTGCTCCACGTCAGGCCCGAGCCGGCTGTCACCGCGCTCGCCGATCGCCTGCTGAGCGGCGTCTGGGTGGTGGACTCCCTCGACGCTCTGCCGGAGACCTTCGGCGGGATCGCGGTCACCCGCTCCGGGCGCCTCTTCGACGCCCGCACCGGCGAGCTGTCCCAGGCGCCGGCCGGGGGCGCCGAGCGGCTGCTGGAGGAGCTGGGCAGGCGCGACGAGCTCGTCAGCGCCTCCGAGCGGGCGGCCGCGCAGGAGGCCGAGGCGGGGGCGGCGCTCGAGCGCCACGGCGCGGCAGTCGCCGAGGCCGACTCGGCACGCGAGTCCGCCGAGAGTGTGCTGCGTGCGGCGCTGCGCGAGGCCGCCGAGGCGGAGGAGGTCGCGAGCCGCTCCGAGTGGGTCATCGCGAGGCGCCGCGAGGCCCCGGACGACGGACCGGAGGCCGTCCGGCGCGCCGAGCTGCTCGGCGACCTGCGCGCGGAGCGGCGGCTCGCCGAGCGCATCGAGCGCGAGCGCGAGGAGCGCGCTCGTGAGCTGGCCTCGTTGCGCACGGGCGCGGAGCGGGACCTGGCGCTGGCCGGGGACGCCGACCGCGCCGCGCTCGCACTCGAGAGCGCGCGCGAGGCCTTGTCCGGCCGCCGCGACGCGCTCCAGCTCGAGCTCGAGGCTGGCGCCGCCCTGGGCGAGGAGACCGCCGCCGCCCTCAAGTCCTGTGCCCAGGAGGAGGCGGAGCTCCAGGGTCGGCTGAAGCGGGCGAGCGAGGGCGTGACAGGCGCCGAGGTGGCCGCTCAGCAGGTGCGCGACTCGGCCGCGGACGCCGAGCGCGACCTGAACGAGCTTGCTGGGCGCCTCGGGCTGGAGGCCGAGCCGGCGGCCGAGCCGCTGCCCGAGGAGGAGCGCGAGGCGCTCTCGGCGCGCGTGGAGCGGCTGATGCGCCGCCGCGAGCAGCTCGGTCCGGTGAACCCGCTGGCCAAGCAGGAGTACGACGAGGCGGTGGCCCACGTCGAGGAGCTCGAGACCCAGCGCGGCGACCTCGAGACGGCGCTGGCCGAGCTCGATGGCCTGATCAAGGAGACCGACCGCCGGATCCGCGAGGCGTTCGAGCAGACCTTCGAGGCCGCGGCCAAGAACTTCGAGGACGTCGTGCAGCACCTGTTCCCCGGCGGCCGCGGTCGCCTCAGCCTCGTCCAGGAGGAGCAGGGGCCGCGGCCGGTGGTGGGTGGCGAGGCCCCCGAGCCGGCCGAGGGGGACGAGGACGAGCAGCCGGACGCCGGCGTGGAGATCGAGGTCACCCCGCCCGGCAAGTCCACGAAGCGCCTGTCGCTCCTGTCCGGCGGCGAGAAGTCGCTCGTGGCGCTGGCGTTCATGTTCGCGGTCTTCCTCGCCAGGCCGTGCCCGTTCTACATCCTCGACGAGGTCGAGGCGGCGCTCGACGACCTGAACATCGACCGCTTCCTCCAGCTCGTGAAGCGCTACTCGGACCGCGCGCAGTTCATCGTGGTCACCCACCAGAAGCGCACGATGGACGCCGCCGACACGCTCTACGGCGTGAGCATGGGCGGCGACGGCATCTCGCGCGTGGTCTCGCGCAAGCTCGCGGGCCGCCCGGCGGAGGAGCACGCGCTCTCGCCCGCCGAAGAGGCCGCCTAGGTGTAGTTCCTGAGGAGGTTGGTTCATCCGGGCCCCCTTGGAGGCTGAGAGCTGCCAAGCGACTCAGTCCCAAGGAGGACACCGGATGAAGCTTCACGCTAACGCGGCCATGCTGTTCGTTGCAGCGGTTGCGTTCGCGAACGGCGACGGCAACGACAGGGTGCACGCCCGCGGCGGTGACGACGTCGTGGACGCCGGCGGCGGCAACGACAGGGTTCGCGGCGGCAAGGGCGACGACACGCTCTTCGGCGGCGGCGGCGACGACCGTCTCAAGGGCGGCCAGGACGAGGATTACCTCGACGGCGGCGAGGGTGATGACCGCATCAACGGCCGCGGCGACGGCCGCGACGGCGACGAGATCGTCTGCGGCCCCGGCGAGGACACCGTGCTCCTCGGCCGCAATGACGTGGTGGTCGGGAGTGCGAAGGGATCGATGCATCCCGACGAGGAGGAGGCCGACGACGACTCCTGCGAGCACGTGAAGTACCCGAAGGGCAAGCACCCGGTGGAGAAGCCGTGCGCAGCGCGGTCGACGACCTACTGCGACGACCCGGGGGTCGTTAACCCGGAGCCGGACGAGCCGATCGAAGAGCCGGCGCCCGACGAGCCCGGCGAGTACTAGGAATCGCTGATAGGGGCGCCCGGTCACGGGCGCCCCTATCCTCCGCGGGCTGATGGCCCGCACCTGGCAGGAGCTCTTCGACACCGGCGAGGACGCCCCGCCGCCCGCGGAGGGGG
>DASQER010000037.1:0-1776 GCA_035633575.1 Thermoleophilaceae bacterium | reverse complement strand
CGCGCTCTTCTGCGTGGAGCGCGACCCGGAGGCCTGCCACCGCTCGCTGATCGCTGATCGCATCGCCGCGGAATACGGCCTGCCGGTCGCGCACCTGCGGCCGTCCTGACTGCTGACGCCGTCCGGTCCACGCTGAAGTACCGGACGGGGCCGCTTAGCCTCGATCCACCGTTCGTCCTCGCGCTTGGGGGCGAAGCCGGGGTGGCGGTGTCCGGATGGGCCAATTCGAGCGGTCGTTGTTCGGCTGCGGCGATTCGAGCTGCACTGAGCATCGCGCGGCGGGCACGCGGCCGGCTTTCGGGGCGGCCGCGAGCGGCGCCTCGGGGGCGCGTTGCTGCGTGGTCTTGCTCAGCGGCTCAGGCGGCGGCGGGGAGCGCTCGGATGCGGGTGAGCGCTTCGATGAAGTCCTGCTGCCAGGGCCAGCGGGCGGGTAGGTGCAGCGTCCAGCGCCGGGCGCTGCGTGTCAGGCGGCCGGGCAGCGCGAACAGCCGGCGGCGCAGCGTTGCGGCGGCGCGCGGCGTTGGGTCGGAGAGGCCGAGTAGGTTGGTCCAGCGGCCGAGGTTGTGCGCGAGGCAGGCGATCACCGTCCAGGCGCTGTTGGCGCTGTAGTGACCGGACGGGAAGTGCGCGAGCGCCTGGTCTTTGAGGTCACGGATGACGAGCTCGACCTGTGCGTGCTGGCGGTGCTCTCGGTCGACTTCGTGGGTCGGCTCGTCGCGGTTGGTGATGAACGCGTGCTGGCGCCAGTAGGCGAACAGCTCGGTCTGGTGATCCTGGGCGTGGAGGTGGACGCGGCGGACGATCAGGCGCTCCTCGCCGAGCGTCGTCTCGGCCAGCTCGCAGACGCCCGTGTCGGGGTAGTCGGTGACCGGCTGCCAGGCCTCCTCGGGGATCTGCGCGATCCGTTCGCTGACGTGGCGCTGGAGCGTGACGCCGATCGAGTAGCAACAGCCCCGCTCGCGCAGCCGTGCCGTCACCTGCTTGTTCCAGAATCCCGAGTCCGCGCGCAGCAGGATCTGCCCCGCCGCACCCGCACGGCGGACCCTGGCGAGCAGCTCGTCGACGAAGCGCAGCGCGCCGCGCTGGGTGTTGGCCGGGCCCTTCCTGAGGCGGACGTGCAGGACCTCGCTGGTGTCCGCGCGCGTCGCCAGCAGCGGGTGGTAGCCGAGCTTTTGGGTGTAGCCGTAGCCGGCGCCCTGCTTGGCGTGACCGTGGACTTCGCCGACGAAGCTGTCGATGTCGATCACGAGCCGACCCTTGCCCGGGCCGGCGCCCGCCCGCCACGCGCGCCCAAGCGCCTGGCCGAGCACGCGGTCGAGCTGGCGCACGTGCCCAAAGCTGAACGAGCGCAGAAACGTCCCGAGCGTCGAGGGTGCCATCGGCCGGTGCCCGAGCACCGCCGCGGTGCGCCCCGCGCGCAACAGATCGCAGTCATCGATCGAGTCCGCGCCCAAGAGCATCGCGTGGATCAGCGAGAGCACCTTGCGGCCCGGACGCGCCGCCCCCGGCCGGCCGCCGAGCTTGACCGCCGCGTCGACGAGCGCCTCGATCCCCAGCCGCCGCCCCAGCGCGACCGCGAGCACGATCCCCGCATTGACGACGACGCGCTCATCGTCAAAGACGACCTCCGATCGGTCCGACAGATCGTGCACCATGCAGATGACCTCCTGGTGCAGGCCCGCAGTCGCCCCTAACGACCGCTTTCTGCCTGCTCAGGAGGTCATTTCACTTCCAAGCCCGGACAGAACCCCAACGTCGAAACGGTGGATCGAGGCT
>DASQER010000036.1:0-2564 GCA_035633575.1 Thermoleophilaceae bacterium | reverse complement strand
TCTTCGTCAAAGAGCGCTCGAGCACGTGCGCAACCTTGCCCGGCGATACGACGACATCGTGCCGGTCGACGTGCTGCGGCGCGGATTTGACTCGCCACGCGGCCGCATAACTCTCGTTCCGCACTTCTCGTGGGCGATATCTCCCCCCACCTCTGGTGGCGGCGGGACGGGTCGGTCAGGGGTCGGGCGTGCTGCTGAGGTAGGCGTTCTGGGGGACGGCGAGGAGGTCGAGCACCTGGCGCTGGAGAGGCGTGAGGTCGGGTTCGAAGACCTGGATGGTCTCGCCGCTTGAGGCGAGGTGGTTGCGGGTCGCGTCGGCGTAGAGGTCGAACACGCGGGCGGCGGTCGGGGCTCGGGTGGCGCGGCCTTCGTGGTAGAGCGCGAGCTCGGTAACGCCGTCGCGGGTCATGGCGGCGCGCAGTTCGCGCTCGATCAGGCACTGGGCGAGCAGGGCGATGAACTCGCAGCAGGCGAGCCCCTCGATCCGGGAGGGTGACTTGAGCTCGACCGGCGCGGCCCCGAGCACCGTCTTGAGCTGGTGGTGGCGCTTCTCGAGGTTTGGCTGGTAGCGGTAGGCGGCGAGCAGCTCGGGGTCGGAGAGCTCGCGGTCGTTGGACACGATCGGGAAGCAGCCGTCGGTGGCGGCGTCGTAGGCGACCTGCGCGTCGTCGACCTTGAAGCTCAGCGTGAAGATCGCCTTCTCGGTCTTGCGGTAGCGCGTCTTGTCGCCGGGCCGGCCGCGCTTCTCCTGGCGGAAGCTCTCCTGGGTGGTCTCGGCGATCTCGAAGGAGAGCCAGCGCTGCGCCCCGGCAGCAGCGAGCGCGGCGCGGGCGGCGTCTTCGGCGGCGACCCGGGTCTTCAGCCGCGAGCGCGGGCTGGCGAGCCGGGCCTGGACGGCTTCCAGGGCGAGCATCCCTTGCTCGATCTGGGCGCGGCGGGCCTCGGCGTCGCGCGCGGTCTTCTGCGAGGAGCGCACCCAGACGATCCGGTGCCCCTCGCTGGTCGGGACCGGCGCCGGCGCCGTCCAGTAGATCTGCTCGGGGTCGCCCTTGCGCTTGCCGGGCCGGCGGCATGCTTCGGTCCAGTCGAACGCATGGGTCTGCGCCCAGTCGCGGATCTGACCGTCCTCGGCGCGCGAGCGCGGCAAGATGCTGATGAACCGCCCTCCGCGGGAGTGGATGTGGGCCATCTGCTCGCGGGTGGCGAGCTTGGAGTCCGCGACGTAGAGGAAGTCCGGTCGGCCGACCAGCTTCACGAGGCCGTCCCAGGTCTCGATGTGGGTCTGGTCGTCGGTGACGTTGCCGTCCAGCAGCCGATGCGCGAGCGGGACCGCGCCGTCGGCGCTGATCGTGAGCGTCAGCACGAACTGCTTGAGATCGGGGCGGTGGTCCTTGGAATGACCCAGCGCCGCCTGGGGCGTCGGCTTGCCGCCGCGCTGCCGGCCATCGGCGGCCGTGTAGTCGCCGTGCAGCGAGATCGACGTCGAGTCGTTGTGCAGCTGCGAGCAGTCGACCCCGAACTCCGCGATCACGCCGAGCATCAGCTCTGTCAGCAGCGAGCCGCGATCGCAGTCGAACAGCTGGTCCAGCGCGCGGCCGACGCGGTCGTCGTTGAGCAGATCCGTCTCGCCGACGTTCAGACCCAGCAGCCCGGGGTCGTGGCGCTCGGCCCACTCGCGCAGGCCGTAGAGCGGCTCGCGCGCCACGCACAAGTTGCGCACCAGCAGCCCGATCGCGACGCCGGCGGGCAGCGCGACCCGCGGGTCGCCGGGCGGCAGATGGCGCGCCAGCAGCGGCTGCAGGCCGATCCTTCGTAGGAAGTGGTCCACAACGGGCAGCGCGCCCAGTCGCTGGGAGCGAAGCTCGAACGGCGGTTGGGGGTGCTCGGGCATGCCAGGCTCCGTTCGTTCCGTCCAGTACCTACGATATAGGTACCGTAGGCAACGGACGGAATGACGAGATGGCCGAGGACGCCGAACAGCGCCGCCAGCGCAAGACCGAGATCCACGCCGAGATCGCAGAGCTCGGGCCCTGCCTGCCCGGCACGATCAGCGCGCGCCTGCTGCGCTGCGGCAACGCGCGCTGCCGCTGCCGCGACCCCGATCGCGACCAGCGCCACGGCCCCTACCTGTACTGGACGCGCAAGGTCTCCGGCAAGACCGCCAGCAAGCTCCTCAGCCCCGAGCAGGCCGACCGCTACCGGCCATGGCTGGCCAACGACAAGCGCCTACACGAACTCGTGCGCGAACTCGAAGCGCTCGCGATCCGAGCCGCCCAACAGGCCGAGGAGTGGGGGGAGAAATGACGACCGGGAAGTGCGGAACGAGAGTAACAGTGCGGCGAGACGCCACGTTCGCCTCCGCACAGCAAGTTGCCGAAAAGTGAGGGGTTTTTGTTGGCGTTAGCGGCGAAAACGCCATGAATGGCGCGGGAGAGGACGGGGTTCATGGAGTACCCGCGCAGCATGTTGGAGAGCATGCGGGTCGCGTCGCGGGCCGTTCCCGCTTCGAGAAGCTGGTACCCCGGCGCCCGGGGCGCCGGGCGGGGGTACCAAACCTGGCAATT
>DASQER010000035.1:0-2725 GCA_035633575.1 Thermoleophilaceae bacterium | reverse complement strand
GGTTGGCATCGCTGGGATCCTCCGCTTCGGCGCCGGAGTGTAGCCAGCGGAACTAGCGACCGCGCGCTGCGCCGGCTTCCGCCGCCGCGCGCAGAACTGTCCCCTCGGATGTCCCCAGACGAGCAGGCGGCAGGGCGGCCGACCTGAAGGCAGGTTGCGCAGTGAGTGACCTTCGCGTTTCGGACGTCGGCCTCAGTCTCGCGGCAGATGGACAGATCCAGTGCCGCGGTCGCGAGTGTCTAGACCGAAGTTCCCTTCGTTGACGCGTGGTTGATGGGCCGTGATCCCGCTTGGCGGTTGGGATCGCGGTCGTTTTCGGGCCTGCGTAATGTAGTCACGACTTGCTGTCCGAGGCGTGGGGTAGGTTGTGGGCATGAGCAGAAAGTCCCGGCATTCGGGCGCGATGCATGTGGTCACGAACACCGTGCGGCGCGGTGATCGCGAGTACAACTCGACGCTGCTGCGGCGCTCCTTTCGCGAGGACGGCAAGGTCAAGAAGGAGACGCTGGCCAACCTCTCGCACCTGCCCGACGAGGTGATCGAGCTGATCCGCGGGGCGCTTGCGGGCCGGCGCTACGTCGACGCCGATGCGGCGTTTGACATCGAGCGCTCGCTGCCGGCCGGCCATGTGCAGGCGGCGCTGGTGATGGCGCGCCGGCTCGAGCTGGGGCGGCTGCTTGACCGCTCGCCGTGTCGCGAGCGCGATCTGTGTGTGGCGATGATCTGCCAGCGCGCGATCGCGCCGGCCTCCAAGCTTCAGACCGTCCGCGCGCTCGGGCAGTCGACGCTGGCCTCACAGCTCGGCGTCGAGGGCGTCGACGAGGACGACCTCTACGCGGCGCTCGACTGGCTGCTCGAGCGCCAGGCGCCGATCGAGGATCGCCTCGCGCGTCGCCACCTGGTCGCCGGCGAGCTGGTGCTCTACGACGTCTCCTCCAGCTACTTCGAGGGCCGAAGCTGCCCGCTGGCCAAGCTGGGGTACTCGCGCGACGGCAAGCGCGGGACGCCGCAGATCATCTACGGCCTGCTGTGCGACCAGCCGGGCCGCCCGGTCGCCGTCGAGGTCTTCTCCGGCGAGCTGCACGACGACAAGACGCTGCCCGCCCAGATCGCAAAGCTCAAGACGCGCTTCGGCCTGGCGACCGTGGTCGTGGTCTGCGACCGCGGGATGGTCACCAAGGCCAACATCGAGCTGCTCTCCGACGCCGACGGCATCGGCTGGATCACCGCGCTCAAGGCACCGCAGATCAAAAAGCTCGCGGCCACCGGCGCGCTGCAGCTGTCGCTGTTCGACGAGACCAACCTGGCCGAGATCAGCGCGCCCGAGGACTTCCCCGGCGAGCGCCTCGTCGTCTGCCGCAACCCGCTCGTCGCCGCCGAACGAACCCGCAAACGCTCAGAGCTACTCGAAGCGACCGAGCGCGGCCTGGCCGCGATCGCCGACCGCGTCAAGCGCGGCACGCTCGCCGGCGCCGACCAGATCGGGCTCGCCGTCGGCCCCGCGGTCAAGCGCTACCGCATGAAAAAACACTTCGCGCTTGAGATCACCGACGAAAGCTTCAGCTTCGCCCGCAAGAGCGAGCAGATCGACGCCGAGACGGCGCTGGACGGCATCTACGTCCTGCGCACCAGCGTCCTCGCCCAGACGCTGCCCACCGGCGACGTCGTGCGCGCCTACAAGGGCCTGGAACAGGTCGAACGCGCCTTCGGCTCCTTCAAGGGCCCCGACCTACAGATCCGCCCGATCCACCACCACCTCGAGCCCAGGGTCCGCGCGCACGTCCTGTTGTGCATGCTCGCCTACTACCTCACCTGGCACCTCAAAGCGGCCTGGACACCGCTGCTGTTCGCCGACGAACAGCGGCCCGTCGCCGCCGACCCCGTCGCCAAGGCCACCCGCTCACCCGCCGCCCAGCGCAAAGCCTCCACCAAGCGCACCGCAGCCGGCGACCCATGCCACAGCTACCGCAGCCTGCTCGACGACCTCGCCACCCAGACCCGCAACACGATCCGCCTACCCGGCGCCTCCGCCACCTTCGACAAGCTCACCCAGCCCACCGACCTCCAGGCCCGCGCGCTCGACCTCGCCGCCACCGCACCCGTCACCACGTAGTCACGACCCCGACACCCTCCCCCGGCCCGAAGCCCAGGCGCCCCGCGGAGATCACCCAACCCAACCCGGGGAACTTCGGTTTAGTCGCGCGTGGAAGGCGCGCAGCGGGCCGGGGGTGCGGATCGCCGAGTGGGCGGCCTCGATCAGCAGCCCGCGGGCGTGGGCCTGTCCCTCGCGCGAGATGTGTCCGTGACGGGCCTTGCGCTCCCCGGACTGCCGGACGCGGGGATCCAGGCCGAGGTAGCCGACCAGATGACGCGGGCTCGGGAATCGGTCGACGTCGCCGATGACGCCGACGATCGACAGCGCGGTGATCGACCCGACCCCGGGGATCGTCATCAACCGCCGGACCTGCTCGCTGTCGAGCGCGTGTCGGGCCAGCGTCCGTTCGGCGCGCTCGATCTCGGCGTCCAGCGCGTCATGCAGCCGCAGCGCCGAGTCGACCTGATCGCGCTCGTGCTCGACCAGCTCGACCTCGGCGAGCAGCCGGCGGCCCTTCTTGCCGAACACGTCGGTCACGTCGAGCTCGATCAGGTTGCGCGCGAGCACCGCGTGGACCTGGTTGCGCAGCCGCGTGCGCTGCTTGACCAGGCTCGCGCGGTGCGCGATCCT
>DASQER010000034.1:0-3223 GCA_035633575.1 Thermoleophilaceae bacterium | reverse complement strand
CGCGGCGCGGGCCGCCGCGAGATCGGCCACGGCGCGCTCGCCGAGCGGGCGCTCCTGCCGGTCGTGCCGTTGGTGGACGAGTTCCCCTACACGATCCGCGTGGTGTCGGACATCCTCGAGTCGAACGGCTCGAGCTCGATGGCCTCCGTCTGCGGCTCGTCGCTGGCGCTGATGGACGCCGGCGTGCCGATCAAGGCGGCGGTGGCCGGAGTGGCGATGGGTCTCATCAAGGAGGGCGAGGACCACGTCGTCCTCACCGACATCGCGGGCGTCGAGGACCACCTCGGCGACATGGACTTCAAGGTCGCCGGGACCTCGGAGGGCATCACCGCGCTCCAGATGGACATCAAGATCTCGGGCGTCACGTTCGAGATCCTGCGCGGCGCGCTCCAGCAGGCCCAGGACGCGCGCATGACGATCCTCGGCAAGATGAAGGACGCCATCTCCGAGCCGCGCTCGGAGCTGTCGCCCTACGCGCCGCGGATCTCCGCGATCCAGATCAACACCGAGAAGATCGGCGCGGTCATCGGCAAGGGCGGCGAGACGATCCGTGCGCTCTCCGAGGAGTTCGACGCGCAGATCGACATCGACGACGACGGCATGGTGCGCATCTACGCCCAGACGGGCGAGCAGGGCGACGCCCTGGTGGACCGCATCCGCTCGATGACGAAGGAGGTGGAGCTCGGCGACGAGTTCACCGGCAAGGTCGTGAAGACGACGACCTTCGGCGCCTTCGTCGAGCTCGCCAAGGGCACCGACGGCCTGATCCACATCTCCAACATCGCCCCGGGCCAGCGCCCGAACACGGTCGAGGAGGTCATCAACCGCGGCGACGAGCTGCGCGTGAAGGTCGTCGAGGTGGACCCGGAGCGGGGCCGCATCGGCCTGCGCCTGGCGGACGACCCGGAGATCGCCGGCAAGTCGCCCGAGGAGCTGACTGCCATGGGCACCGGCGACAAGGGCAGCCGCGGCGGCGACCGCGGCAACGGCCGCGGACGGCGCGACGGGCGCGGCGGCGGGCGCGACCGGCGCCCGCGCGAGCGCAGCGAGTAGCGAGTGAGCACCGAGCGGGCCCGGCTCACAACCCTGGACTCGGGCGTTCGAGTCGTCACCGAGGCGATGCCCTCGGTGCGCTCGATTGCGCTCGGGTTCTGGGTTCGGGCCGGCTCCCGTGACGAGGACAACGAGCACGCGGGGATCTCGCACTTCCTCGAGCACCTGCTGTTCAAGGGCACGGAGCGCTTCAGCTCCCGCGAGATAGACGAGGCCTTCGACGCGATGGGGGCGGAGGTCAACGCCGGCACCGGCAAGGAGACGACCTCCGTCTACTCGCGCTTCCTCGACGGCCACCTGGAGCGCGCGTTCGACGTGCTCCAGGACATGGTGCTGCGGCCCGCCTACCCCGACATCGACTCGGAGCGCCAGGTGGTGATCGAGGAGATCGCCATGTACGAGGACGAGCCGCAGGACAAGGTGCACGACGTGCTCGCGGGCGCGATCTTCGGCGACCACCCGCTGGGACGGCCGATCATCGGCCGCGCGGAGGTGGTCTCGTCGGTGCCGGTGCCGGAGATCGCCACGTGGCACGACGGCCGCTACGTGCCGCCCAACATCGTCCTGGCGGCCGCCGGCAACCTGGAGCACGAGCGCATCGTCGAGCTGGCCGAGGGCGCCGTCGGCGGCCCCGCGCCGGCGCCGCGCGGCGAGCTCGCCCCGCCGGAGGCCCACGGCCAGGTGCTGCGCTTCCACCAGAAGGAGACCGAGCAGTACCACCTCTGCCTGGGCGCGCCCGGCATCCCGCGCGGCGACGAGCGCCGCTTCGCGCTGCGCGTGCTCGACACGATCCTGGGCGGCTCGACCTCCTCGCGCCTCTTCCAGGAGGTGCGCGAGAAGCGCGGGCTCGCCTATTCCGTCTACTCGTACGCGAGCCACTACGCCGACACCGGCCAGGTCGCCCTCTACGTGGGCACGAGGCCCGACAACGTGGCCGAGGCCGTGGACGTGGTCGCGTCCGAGCTGCGCCGGCTGCAGGACGAGGGCGTGAGCGAGGACGAGCTCGAGCGCGCCCGCGACAACGTGAAGGGACGCACCGTGCTCTCCATGGAGTCCACGCTCACGCGCATGAACCGCCTCGGCAGCTCGGTCCTGATGGGGGTCCCGCTGCTGACCGTCGACGAGGTGCTTGCCGCCTTCGACGCCGTTACGCTCGACGACGTGAACGGGTTGGCTCAGGAGCTCTGGCAGCCCGAGCTCCTGTCGGCCGCCGGCGTCGGCGGCGACGAAACGGCCTTCCGCCGTGCGCTCGAGGCGGTGTCGCCGGTGCTCGCCGCGGCATGATCAACGTCGCCGTGTCCGGCGCCGCCGGGCGCATGGGGCAGACGGTGTGCGGCGCGGTGGAGGGAGCCGACGACATGGCCCTCGTCGGACGCGCCGACCCGCAGCTCGACACCGCGCTCGCCGACGTGCTCGGGGACGCCGACGTGGTGGTGGACTTCTCGACGCCGGACAGCGCGCTCGGGAACGCGCGCCTCTGCCTGGAGGCGGGGGTGCACTGCGTGATGGGCACCACCGGCGCCGACTTCTCGGAGCTGGAGGGGGTCGGGACGGCGAACCTGCTCGTGGCGCCGAACTTCGCGATCGGAGCCGTGCTGATGATGGAGCTGGCGCAGCGGGTGGCCGAGCACCTGCCCGAGTGCGAGATCGTCGAGCTCCACCACGACCGCAAGCTCGACGCGCCGTCGGGCACAGCGGCCCGGACCGCCGAGCTGATCCGGGCGGCCGGCGGCAACGTGCACGAGCCGATCCACTCGGTGCGCCTGCCGGGCCTCGTGGCCCACCAGGAGGTCATCTTCGGCGGCCCCGGCCAGACGCTCACGATCCGCCACGACTCGATCGACCGCGAGTCGTTCATGCCCGGCGTGCTGCTCGCGGTCCGGAAGGTGGGCTCGCTGGAGCGCTCGCCGACGGTGGGCCTCGAGAACGTGCTCTAGCTCTACGTCAGCACCTCGAAGGCGGACACGCTCTTGTCGCAGACCTCGAACACCGCGGTGCGGTGCGGCTCGTCGCGCTCGATGATCTCTCGGACCGGGACGGTTACGCGCTGGACGCCGTCCGAGTCGTCGACCTCCTCCGGGCCCTCGCGCACCGCGAGCAGGTCGGGATCGACCTGCCCGATGGCGTACTCGGCTTTCCCGGGGTCGTAGCCGACCAGGATCGGTTTGCT
>DASQER010000033.1:0-5468 GCA_035633575.1 Thermoleophilaceae bacterium | reverse complement strand
CCTCGCTGGTGCCGAAGCGGTGCGGCGGCGGCGGGCCGCCCGTTCCCTCCCCCTTGCTCACGGCTCCTCCCCCAGCGCGGCCCGAGCGGCGATCCGGCCGAAGACGAGAGCGGCGGCGAGCCCGCTCGCGTAGCCCCCGGTCGCGATGCCCCCGGCGTCCGCGCCGCACGCGAACAGCCCGGGCGCCGCGCGGGCGTGCTCGTCGATCGCCAGCCCACCCAGCGTGGTCGTGACGCCGGCAACGGTCTCCACGGTCACATGCTCTTCGCCGCGCCGGACGGGGGCGCCCGCCGCCTCGGCCGCGTCGACCATCTCCCCGACGGTGCGGTCGCGCACCCGCTCGTCCAGCCGCCCGTTCGGGACCGTGAACCAGGCGCGGGCGCGCGGCTGGCGCAGCTGCCACTGGGCCACGTCGATCTCGGACCAGGTGCGCGGCTCGTAGCGCTCGCCGCGCTCGTTCGCGACCTGCGCGTGACGCGCGTAGAGCTGCGAGAGCCACACGAGATCGCCCTCGCCGACCCGGGCCGGCGGCGCCGGCATCGCGCGGGCGTAGACCTGGTCGAGGCCCGCGCTCGTGGCGGCGCCCGCGGCGAGGCCGATGCGCAGGCCGTCCCCGGTGCCTCCGGGGGCGGCGCGCAGGAGAGCGTGGCCGGCCTCGGGGCTCACGTGCTCCCGAAGCAGCTCGCGGTCGGCGGCAAAGCCCCCGGTGGCGAGCACGAGCGGGACATCCGGAGGAGGCTCGCGCAGGCGCTCGCCCAGCTGCACGCCGCCCGCCGCCTCGACGAGCGCCTCCGTCAGCCCCGCGGGATCGAAGCGAGTGCCCGCCGTGAGCGGGTTGCCGGTCTCGCGCGCCACGACGGGCGCGCCGAGCGACTCGAGCCAGCGCACGTCCCCGTCCAGGCGCTCGAACAGCAGCCGCTGGAGGCGCTCGTCGCCGTCCGGGCACTCCTCCCGGAAGCGATCGAGCTCACGGTGGCGCCAGACCACACCGCTCGAGAGCCGCATCGACCCGCCCGGACGGGGGAGCTTCTCCAGCACCAGCGGCTCGGCGCCCAGCCGGCGCGCCTCCGCGGCGGCCGCGAGGCCAGCCATGCCGGCCCCGGCCACGACGAGATCGGTCATTGTCGCTCAGACGAGCGCGAAGCCGGGCTTGTGCTCGACGTACTCGATGCGCACGCCCTCGGGCCCGCGCAGGAAGACCGCGAACGTGTTCTTCGCGTCCTTCACGTCGTCGATCTCGAGCCCCGCGCCCTCCGCCTCGTCCTGGATCTCGCGCGCGTCCTCCACGAGCAGCGCGAGGTGGTTCAGGAGCGGTCGGCCGCCGTCCTCCGGGTCCGCCCCGACAAGCTGCACGTGGCGGTCGCCGACGGCCAGCGTGCGGTCGTCGCGCCTGTCGAAGCCCATGGCGGCCAGCTCTCGCGCGGCGGCGTCGGGATCGGAGAGCCCGAGCACCACGTGGTCGAGGTCGAAGGCCTCGCCGGGCGCCTCGACGAGCCCAAGCCGCAGCCCGGCCGGAGCATCGAAGGCGGCGACGCCGTCGGCGCCGCGCTCTGCCTCGACGGGCAGCCCGGCGAGCGCGGCGTCGAGGTCGGCGACCCTGAGCACAACGCGCTCGAGCGCTCCGTGCTCGCGCGGTCCCTCGGCGTCGAAGAGCGTCAGCTTGCCGAGCTTGGCGTCCACGCCCGCGAGCGTGAACGTGTCCGTCTGCTCGATCACGTGCATGCCGAGGTGGTCGCAGAGAAACGTGGCCAGCGGCTCGCGATCGTCAACCCAGAGGGCCACGTGGTCCAGGCTGGTAGGGGCAAAGGTCGGAGTCATGGCGCGCCCTTACCCCTGAGAAGCGCTTCCAATCGCCTCGACGTCGTCGGCCGAGAGCTCGATGCGCGTGGCGGCGACGTTCTCCTCCAGATGGCGAATCGACGACGTCCCGGGGATCGGCAGCATCACCGGCGAGCGCGCGAGCAGCCAGGCGAGCGCGACCTGGGCCGGCGTGGCGTCGTGCACCCGCGCGACCTCGTCCAGCCGCCCGCCCGGCTCCGCGAGGTTGCCGGTGGCGAGCGGGAACCAGGGGATGAAGCCGATTTGCGCGTGCTCGCACGCCTCGAGCACGTCCTCCGAGTCGCGGTCGGTGAGGTTGTAGCGGTTCTGGACGGTCACGACGTCGACCAGCCCGCGCGCCTGCTCGACCTGCTCCAGGGAGACGTTCGAGATGCCGATGTGCCGGATCTTGCCCTCGTCCTGAAGCTCCTTGAGCGCGCCCACCGACTCCTCGTAGGGCACCTCCGGATCGGGCGCGTGCAGCTGGTAGAGGTCGATGCGGTCGAGCTTCAGGCGCCGCAGGCTGCCCTCGCAGCACTCCTTGAGCCGCTCGGGCCGCGCGTCGCGCGGCCACTGGCCCGGCCCCTTCCGCCGCAGGCCGCCCTTGGTGGCAATGACCAGACCGTCAGGGTACGGATGCAGTGCCTCCGCGATCAGGCTCTCGCTGACCTCGGGGCCGTACGAGTCCGCCGTGTCGATCAGGTCGATTCCCAGCTCGACGACGCGCCGGAGGAGGCGCTTGGCCTCCTCCGGGTCGTCCGGAGGGCCCCAGATGCCCTCCCCTGTGATGCGCATGGCGCCGAAGCCGAGGCGCCGGACCTCGAGGTCCCCGCCAATCTTGAAGGTGTCCATGCGGACTGACGCTAGAGACTGAGGACCCGCGGCGCCGGCTTGCCGGCGCGCAGGCGCTTCAGGATGGCGTCCGCGCGCTTGCGGAACAGCACGACGTTGCGGAGCTTTATCTCCTCGTAGCCCCGCACGAGGTCCGGCAACTCGAGCAGCTCGACGGCGGTGGCGTGGGTCTCGGGCGTGAGCAGCGAGAGCGCCTCGGCGACCATGCCCTCGTACTCGGCGATCAGCTCGCGCTCGACGCGGCGCACCTCGGCGCGGCCGAACGGGTCGAGGCGAGTGCCGCGCAGGCGGCGCATGCGGTAGAGCGCGCGGAACGCCGGCACGAACCAGGAGCCGAGCTTCAGCTTGCGCTTCAGGCCAAGCGAGCGCAGCAGCGGCGGGTGGAGCATGAAGAAGACCTTCGCGTCCGCGCCGAACTCGGCGCCCAGCTTCGCCTGCTCGACGGCGTCGAGGTGCAGGCGCGCGACCTCGTACTCGTCCTTGTAGGCCATCAGCTTGAAGAGCTGGCGGGCCACCGCCTCGGCGAGCTCCGAGTGGCCCGGCGTGCGCTCCTGCTCCGCCACGTGCACGCGGCGCACGAGCTCCGCCCAGCGCCGCGCCCAGTCATGGCCCTGGTAGGCCACCAGCTCCGGCACGCGCACCTCGGCGAGCCTGCGCAGCTCGCCGCGGTCGCCGTTCACCGCGAGCGACACGAGCTCCTGCTCGGCATCTGAGCGCTCGCGCACGGCCTCGACGGTCTCGGGCGGCCGCATGGCGTCCTCGACGGCGTCGGGCGCCGCCACCACGGCGCGGCCCCAGCGAAAAGCCGCGAGGTTCTTCTCCACGGCGGCGCCGTTCAGCTCGATCGCGCGCTCCAGCGCCTCGCCGGACACCGGCAGCAGGCCGCGCTGGTACGCCGCGCCGAGCGCGAGCGTGTTGGTCATCATGTGGTCGCCGAACAGCCGCTCAGAGAGGTGCTGGGCGTCGAGGTAGAGGTTGTGCTCGCTGCGGGTGGCGGCGTCGATCTTGTCGAGCTGGGCGGCCAGCTCGGGGAAGCGCTCGTTCACGTCCACCACCATCCGCCCCGTCGGCACGGCGCTGGTGGACACCACGGCCACGGTGCGCTCGCGGTCGGCGGTGAGGAGGTTCTTCTCGCTCCCCGCGCCCAGCAGGTCGAAGCCGAGGTAGAGGTCCACGCTGCCCGCGGGCATCCTGCTCGCCGCGGGAAGCGGGTCGCGCGTGATGCGCAGGTCGCTGATCACCGGGCCGCCCTTCTGGGAGAGACCCGTCTGGTCGAGCCCGGACACGTGCAGGCCCTCGAGCAGCGCGGCCATTCCGAGCACCTGGTTCACGGTCACGACGCCGGTGCCGCCGATCCCCATCATGCGCACGCCGAAGTCCTCGTCGCCCACCAGCCGCTCGGGCTCCGGCAGCTTCACGTCGAGGTCCGGGATGCGGTGCTTCGCCTTCTCGCCCGGGACGACGGTGAGGAAGGAGGGGCAGTCGCCCTCCAGGCAGGAGAGGTCCTTGTTGCACGAGGCCTGGTGGATCTCGGTCTTGCGCCCGAATTCGGTCTCCACCGGCATCACGGACAGGCAGTTCGACTTCTTGCCGCAGTCCCCGCAGCCCTCGCAGACGCGCTCGTTGATCCACACGCGCTCGGCCGGCTCGGGCACCTTGCCGCGCTTGCGCTTGCGGCGCAGCTCGGCGGCGCACTCCTGGTCGTGGATGAGGACCGTCACGCCCTCGACGCCGGCGAGCTCCTGCTGCGAGGCGAGCAGCTCCTTGCGGTCGCGCAGCTCCGCGATCGAGGAGAGCTTGACGCCGCGGTAGCGGCTCGTGTCCTCGGTGGTCACGATGATGCGCCGCACGCCCTCGAGCTCGAGCCAGCGGGTGAGGTCAGGCACGCTCAGCTGGCCCTCGATGGCCTGGCCGCCGGTCATCGCGACGTGCGCGTTGTAGAGCAGCTTGTAGGTGATGTTCACGCCGGCGGCCACGGCCGCGCGCACCGCGAGCGAGCCGGAGTGGTGGAACGTGCCGTCGCCGAGGTTCTGCACGAGGTGGCTGTCGTCGGTGAACGGCGCCATGCCGATCCACTGCGCGCCCTCGCCGCCCATCTGCGTGATGCCGGTGATCTCGCCCTTGCCCTCGGGGTCCAGCAGCACCATCGTGTGGCAGCCGATGCCGCCGCCCACGAGCGTGCCCTCCGGCGCCTTCACCGAGCTGTTGTGCGGGCAGCCGGAGCAGAAGAACGGCGTGCGCTGGGCCATCGGCAGCTCCGCGGGGCGGCCGTGGATCTCGGCCAGCTTGCGCAGGCGCGCCTCGACGGAGTCGATCCGGATGCCGCGGGCGGCGAGGCGGCCCGCGACCGCGCGGGCGATCAGGTCGGCGTCGAGGTCGCCCTCGCGCGGGAGCAGCGGCTCGCCGCGCTCGTCGTGCTTGCCCAGGATGCGCGGGGCGCAGGCCGTCCCGTAGAGCGCCTCCTTCAGAAGCGCCTCGACGAACGGCCCCTTCTCCTCGGCCACCACGATCTCGTCGAGCCCGCGGGCGAACTCGCGCGCGATCTCGGGCTCGAGCGGAGAGATCATCCCCAGCTTCAGGACGCGGATGCCGGCGCGCTCGAGCGCGGCGCCGTCGAGGCCGAGCCCGCGCAGCGCGTGCATCAGGTCGTAGTAGATCTTGCCGGGCGCGACGACGCCGAGCCAGGCGCGCTGGGCGCCCTCGATGCGGTTGAGGCCGTTCTCGCGCGCGTAGGCGAGCGCCAGCTCGGTGCGCGGGCCGAAGAGCGTCCGCTCCATCTCGAGCGACGCCGGGGCGAG
>DASQER010000032.1:0-4309 GCA_035633575.1 Thermoleophilaceae bacterium | reverse complement strand
AGGCGGGCCCTGGCCTCCTGGCCGCCGCGGCGCAGCGCGAGCCGTGCGTCCTCGGCAAGCTCGGCCGCCCGCTCGCGCACCCCGGCGCCGCGCCGTGCCGCGCGGGCGGCGCGCTCCAGCTCCGCGGGCTCGTCGATCGTGTAGGCGGCGGGCGCCTCTCGAGGCGGGGAGCGGCGGGCCAGGGCCGCGTCGATCGCCGGTGCCAGCCGCTCCGCCTTGTCCCGCTCGCGCTGCTCACGCGCCTCGGCGAACGCCGGGATCACGCGCTCGCCGAACAGCTCCAGGCTCTCGCAGATGTGCTCGTGGCGGTTCGGGCCGGCCTGGAGCACGAAGATCACCTGGTCCACGCCCACGGCCTCGTAGCGGCGGCAGAGGTCGAGCACCTGCTCAGGCGTCCCGATCGCCCCGCGCAGCGAGCCGAGCCCGTGCTGCATGATCTTCACCGCCAACGGAGCGGAGTCGGGCGTGACGATGCTGCGGGCGAAGCCGCGCGCGTCGCGGTTTGCGAGGAACTCTTCCCACACGCTCGTGCGCCCCGGCCGGTGCTGCCCCATGCCGTAGTAGTGGGCCAGCGAGTAGCCGAAGAAGTGCGCGCCGTCGATGCCGCGCTCGATGGCCGTGGCCTCGTCCTCGTGCAGCATCATCGGGAGCACGACGGCCACGTTCGGGTTCACGCCGAAGCCCACCGGCACGCACTCCTCCGAGCCGAGCAGCTCGTAGTACTCCTCGACCCACCTGCCGGCGTCCTCGGGCTCGACGAACGAGAAGGAGAGGGCCCCGATCCCGTTGCGGGCGGCGAACTGGATCGTCTCTCTCCGGCTGCAGGCCACCCACAGGGGCGGGTGCGGCTTCTGAAGCGGCTTGGGCATCACGTTGCGGACCGGCATGCGGAAGAACTCGCTGTCCCAGCCGGCGAAGGGCTCCTCCACGAACATGCGGGTGATCGCGTCCATCGCGTCCTCCCACATCGCGCGCTTGAGCGTGCGGTCCACGAGGAAGCCGCCGAGCTCGGCGCCCGAGCTCGACTCGCCGGTGCCGAGCTCCACGCGCCCGTCGGAGACGAGGTCGAGCGTGGCCACCCGCTCCGCCACCCGCGCCGGGTGGTTCACCGCGGGCGGGATCTGCACGATGCCGTGCCCGATCCGGATCCGCTCCGTGCGCGCTGCGGCGGCCGCCAGGAACACCTCGGGCGCCGATCCGTGCGAGTACTCCTCGAGGAAGTGGTGCTCGACCTGCCAGACGTAGTCGAAGCCGGCGCGCTCGGCGATCTCGACCTGGTCGAGCGCGTCCTTCAGCAGCCTGTGATCGCTGCGCTCGCCCTCCCACGGACGCGGGTTCTGGTGCTCGTAGAAGATGCCGAACCGCACGGGCGCAGCCTACCTCGCTCCCTAGACTCAGCCGCGTGCGCAGGATCCTGATAGTCGGCTCCACCGGCTCCATCGGCACCCAGGCCCTCGACGTGGTCGAGCGCAACCCGGAGCTCGAGGTGGTGGGCCTCGCGGCGGACTCCAGCTGGGCCCAACTTCTTGACCAGGCCGGCCGGCACCAGGTCACCCGTGTGGCCCTGGCGGACCCGGACGCGGCCGCCCGCGCCTCGGAGCACTCGGACGCCGAGGTGCTCGCCGGCCCTGAGGGACTGGTCGAGCTGATCACGGACACCGACTGCGACCTCGTGCTGAACGCCCTGGTGGGATCGGCCGGCCTCGGGCCCACGGTGGCGGCGCTGGGGGAGGGCATCGACCTCGCGCTCGCGAACAAGGAGAGCCTCGTGGTCGGCGGCGAGCTGGTGACCGCGCTGGCCGAGGCCACCGGCGCCCAGCTGATCCCGGTGGACTCCGAGCACTCGGCGCTCCACCAGCTGATCGCGCGCGAGCGCCCCGGCAGCGTGGACCGGCTCGTGCTCACGGCCAGCGGCGGCCCCTTCCGCGGCCGCACCGACCTAGACGCGGTGACCCGCGAGGAGGCGCTCGCGCACCCGACCTGGGAGATGGGCGGCAAGATCACCATCGACTCCGCCACGCTGATGAACAAGGGGCTCGAGCTGATCGAGGCCCACCACCTGTTCGGGGTGCCGTACGAGCGGATCGACGTGGTGGTGCACCCGCAGTCGATCGTCCACGCGCTGGTGCACCTGAACGACGGCGCGTCGCTGGCGCACCTCGGCTATCCCGACATGCGCGTACCGATCTCCTACGCCCTGAACCACCCGGACCGCGTGGACGTGCCCGTGCGCACGCTCGACCTCGTGGAGCTCGGCAGCCTGACCTTCGAGGCGCCCGACACTGCCGCGTTCCCCTGCCTGCGCCTCGCTCGCGAGGCGGCCAAGGCGGGCGGCACCGCGCCGTGCGTGCTGAACGCCGCCAACGAGGTGGCGGTGCACGCCTTCCTGACGGGCGACCTCTCCTTCACCGGCATCCCGCACGTGATCGAGTCGACCCTCTCCGAGCTGCCCGCCCAGCCCGTCCGGCACTTCTCCGACCTGTACGCCGCGGACGCCCAGGCCCGCGAGGTGGCGAGGGGCGTGGCGGCGTGAGCTGGCTGCTGGCCTTCCTCGGTTTCGCCGTGCTCGTGATCCTGCACGAGCTCGGCCACTTCGCCGCGGCGAAGGCCGTGGGGATGAGGGTCGAGAAGTTCTCGCTCTTCTTCCCGCCGACGCTCGTGAGCAAGAAGCTGGGGGAGACCGAGTACGCGATCGGCGCGATCCCCGCGGGCGGCTACGTGAAGATCAGCGGGATGAACCCGGACGAGGAGCTCCCCGAGGAGGTCCGGGACCGGGCCTACCACGCGCAGCCCGTCTGGAAGCGGATCGTGGTGATCGCGGCGGGGCCGGCGGTGAACGTCGTGGTCGCCTTCGTGCTCCTGCTGGCGTACTTCACGCTCATCGGGGCCGAGACGGGCTCGCGCGACGTCGGCAGGGTGGAGAAGGGCTATTCCGCCGCGGGCGTGCTGAAGCCGGGCGACAGCCTCGTGGCGGTCGACGGCAGGCGCGGCGACCCCGTGCAGCTCTCCAAGCGGATAGCGGCGCATCGGTGCGCAGAGCGCCCGCCGGTCAAGGGCTGCAGGGCGGAGGAGCCCGCCCAGGTGACGGTCAGGCGGGACGGCCGCGAGCGCACCTACTCGCTCACGCCGATCTACGACCCCGCGACCAAGCGCAGCCGGCTCGGCTTCTCGTACGCGCCCGGCCCGCGCGAGACCGTCCCGCTCAGAGAGGGGCTCAGCGTGACCGCCGACCGCTTCTGGTTCATCACCAAGGCGACGCTCGAGCTGCCCGCCCGGCTGATCGACCCCGAGAAGCGCAAGGAGATCTCCGGAGTTGTCGGGTCCTACGAGGTGACCCGCCAGACGATCCTGAACCGGGTCGGCGACGTGGTCGGCATCCTCGCGATCATCTCGCTCTCGCTCGCGATCGTGAACCTGTTCCCGTTCCTTCCGCTCGACGGCGGCCACATCTTCTGGGCGATCGTCGAGAAGGTCCGGCGCAAGCCCGTGCCGCTCAGGGTCATGGAGCGCGCCGGGATCGTGGGCTTCATGCTCGTGATCCTGCTCTTCCTGATCGGCCTGTCGAACGACATCGACAGGCTCAGCGGCGAGGGCTTCCAGGTCCGTTGATTTCGGGATAGATTCCGCAGATGGCGGTATCGACAGAGCGTCGCGCGGGGCGTCCGGCCGGGCTTGACGCGTCAACCGTGGCGGAGGCCTTCCAGCTCACCGCGCAGGCCCATCCCGACCGCTGCGCGCTGCGCACCAAGGGCGACGAGCTCTCGATGACGTGGCGTGAGTACGCCGAGAAGGTGCGCGGCGTCGCCGCCGGGCTCGCCGGCCTCGGCCTCGAGCGCGGCGCCACGATGGCTCTGATCCTCACGAACCGGCCCGAGTTCCACTGGTTCGACGCCGCCGCCCTGCACCTCGGCGCCACGCCGTTCTCGCTCTACAACACCTATACGGCGGAGCAGATCCAGTACCAGGTGGACGACGCGGAGGCGCGCATCGTGGTCACCGAGAGGGCGTTCGAGGACCGTGTGCGGCAGCTGCAGAACGTGGACCACGTCATCGTGGTCGAGGACGACGACGCGGAGCAGCCCGCGCCCGCCGGCTTCGACTTCGACGCCGCCTGGCAGGCCGTGCAGCCGGACGACCTGCTCACGCTCATCTACACCTCCGGCACCACCGGTCCCCCGAAGGGCGTGCAGCTCACCCACGCGAACCTGATCGCGGGCGTGAACGGCTTCGACGAGGTGATCCGGTTCCCCGACGAGGGCCGGGTCGTCTCGTGGCTTCCGATGGCGCACATCGCCGAGCGGGCCTGCTC
>DASQER010000031.1:0-4173 GCA_035633575.1 Thermoleophilaceae bacterium | reverse complement strand
GTCGGCACGTCGTCGAGCACGGTCGGGGGGAAGAAGTAGCCGCGGCCGTTCGGCGGCTCGCCGCCCACGAGCAGCTTGCCGCCCCTCCGGACCGCGTCCTCCACCAGCTCTGTCACCTTCTCGCGCGACGGCTTGTCGATCAGCGGGCCGACCTTGACGTCCTCCTCGGTGCCGCGCCCGACCTTGAGCGAGCCCATCTTCTCGGCCAGCCGGCGCGTGAACTCCTCGCGCACGGGCTCGGCCACGTGGAAGCGGTTCGCGGCCGTGCAGGCCTCGCCGATGTTGCGCATCTTCGCGAGCAGCGCGCCCTCCACCGCCTCGTCCAGGTCGGCGTCCTCGAACACCAGGAAGGGCGCGTTGCCGCCCAGCTCCATGGAGACCTTGAGCACGTTCTTGGCCGAGGCCGCGATCAGGTTGCGGCCCACCTCGGTCGAGCCCGTGAAGGACAGCTTGCGCAGGCGCGGGTCCTCGATCAGCGGCCCGGTCGTCTTGCCCGACGACGAGGTGGTGATGATGTTGACCACGCCGCCCGGAAGGCCGGCCTCCTCGAGGACCTGCCCGAGCGCCAGCATGCTGAGCGGCGTCTGCGAGGCCGGCTTGATCACGCTCGTGCAGCCGGCGGCGATGGCCGGGCCGAGCTTGCGCGTGCCCATCGCCATCGGGAAGTTCCAGGGCGTGATCATCAGGCTCGGGCCCACCGGCTGCTTCATGACCATCACGCGGCTCGTGCCGTTGGCGAACTGCTTGAAGTTGCCGTCGGCGCGCAGGGCCTCGCCGGAGTACCAGCGGAAGAAGTCGGCCGCGTAGACGATCTCGGACTTCGACTCCGCCACCGGCTTGCCCATCTCGAGGGTCATCAGCGTCGCCAGCTCGTCGGCGCGCTCCATCAGGAGCTCGAAGGCCTTCCAGAGGATGCCGGCGCGGTCGTTCGCCGGCGTGGCCGCCCACTCGGCCTGCTTCTCGACCGCCGCGTCGAGCGCCGCCATGGCGTCCTCGGTCGTGGCGTCGGCGACCTCGCAGAGCGGCTCCTCGGTGGCGGGGTCGAGCACCTCGAGCGTGCCGCCGCCCGTGGCGTCGCGCCACTCGCCCCCTATGTAGAGGCGCTTCTCGACGTTCTCGACGACAGTCTGTTCCTCGCTGGCGATGCTCATGTCGCAACAGTCTCCGTTCCCAGTTCCTCTGAAATTGCCACGTCGATCGAGTAGTCGATCGGCAGCACGATGAGCGACGGCAGGGCGAGCGTGAGCGCGTGCCGCAGGCGCTCGCCGAAGTCGTCCGCGGAGTCGCAGCGCCAGGCCGGCATCCCGAAGCTCTCCGCGAGCTTCACGAAGTCCGGGTTCGTGAAGTCCGTGCCGAAGTGGCGGCCGAACTTCTTGTCCTGCTTCCAGACGATCGAGCCGTACTGGCCGTTCTCCCAGATCACGTTCACGAACGGCGTGCCGATGCGCACGGCGGTCTCGAGCTCCTGGCAGTTCATTAGGAAGCCGCCGTCGCCGTTCACGGTCACGACCTTGCGGTTCGGGTGCACCAGCTTCGCCGCCACCGCCGCGGGCACCGCGAAGCCCATGCCGGCCAGGCCGTTCGCGATCAGCACGGTGTTCGGCTCGTAGGCCGGGAACATGCGCCCGATCCAGAGCTTGTGCAGGCCGACGTCCGAGATCAGGATGTCCTCGCGGCCGAGCGCCTGGCGGATCTCGTAGAGCGCGCGCGGCGGCTGCACCGGGAAGGAGTCGTCGTCCTTCGCCTGCTCGAAGCGCCCTAGCACCAGCTCGCGCAGGCTGGTCGATCCGCCGTCGTGCGGCACGTGGCGGCACTCCTCGCCGAGCCGGGTGAGCACGTTGTAGATGTCGCCCACGAGCTCCACCTCTGGGATGAAGTTGGCGTCCGTCTCCGCCGGCACGGAGTCGATGCAGATGATCCTCTTGTCGCGCTTGGGGTTCCAGTGCTCGGGCGAGTGCTCGACCAGGTCGTAGCCGATGGCGAGCACCACGTCCGCCTCGTCGAAGCCGGCCATGTTGTAGTCGCCCGCCTGGAGGCCGACCGACCCGAGCGCCCTGGGATCGTCGGCCGGGAGCAGGCCCTTGCCCATGAACGTCTCGGCCACGGAGATGCCCGTGGAGCGCGAGAACTCGCGCAGGGCCGGCGCGGCACCTGCCCGGATCACGCCGTTCCCGGCGAGCGCCACGGGCCCGCTCGCGCCGCGGACGATCTCAGCCGCCTTGAGCAGCTCGCGCGCCGCGGGCTCCGGCAGCACCAGCGGCCGCCGCGGCAGCGGCTCGGCCTCGACCTCGACCTCGGTGGCCATCACGTCCTCGGGCAGCTCGATGTGGGTGGCGCCCCGCTTCTCGGTCTCCGCGAGCTTGAACGCCTTGCGCACCACCTCGGGGATGATCGCGGCGTCGGAGAGCCGCGCGTTCCACTTGGTGATGGGGCGCATCACCCGCACCAGGTTGATGTACTGGTGCGACTCCTTGTGCATGCGCTCGAGGTCGCCCTGTCCCGTGAGCGCCACGAGCGGCGCGCGGTCGAGGTAGGCGTCCGCCACGGGGGTCACGAGGTTGAGCGCGCCCGGGCCGAGCGTGCCCAGGCAGACGCCGGCCCGGCCCGTGAGGCGCCCCCACACGTCGGCCATGTAGGCGCCGCCCTGCTCGTGCCGGACGGGTATGAACTCGATCGACGAGCGCGAGAGCGACTCGTTCAGGTCGAGCGTCTCCTCGCCCGGGATCCCGAACACGTGCTTCACGCCCTCCGCTTCCAGGCACTCCACGAAGACGTCGCTTGCCTTGCGCTTCGACACGGGCTCCTGACTGTAACGTCACGGTCGTGGCTCCCGTGGCGCGCTACGCGAAGAGCGGTGACCTCAACATCGCGTACACCGTCGAGGGCGATGGCCCCCTTGACCTGGTCTGGATACCGCCGTGGGTGTCGCAGGTCGAGTACCTGTGGTCGGAGCCCTCGCTGGAGCGCGTGATGGCGCGCCTGACGCAGTTCGCACGCGTGATCACGTTCGACCGGCGCGGGTCGGGCCTCTCCGATCCACTGTTCGGCGCACCTACCCTCGAGGACCAGATGGACGACGTGCTGGCGGTGATGGACGCGGCGGGATCCGAGCGCGCCGCCATCGCGGGGACGCTCGAGGGCGGGCCGATGGCCGCGATGTTCGCCGCGACGTTCCCAGAGCGCACCAGCGCGCTGGTCCTGTACGCGACCTTCGCGCGCGCCACCTGGGCGCCGGGCTACGAGTGGGCCTGGCCGGCCGAGGAGCGCGACTTCCACATGGATCTCCTCGTGGAGCACTGGGGCGAGGGCTGGGTGGCAGGCTCGGTGGCGCCGAGCCAGCAGGCCGACCCGACCTTCATGGAGTGGGCGGGCCGCCTCGAGCGCCTCGCGGCAAGTCCTTCGACGATCCGGCGCATCTTCAAGCTGATCGGGGAGTTCGACGTGCGCGACGTCCTGCCCTCGATCCGCGTGCCGACGCTCGTGCTGCATAGACGCGGTGACACCTTCATCAAGATCGAGCACTCGCGCTTCATCGCCTCGCGGATCCCGGGCGCACGCTACGTGGAGCTCGAGGGCGGCGACAACATGTTCTCGCTCGGCGACTCGGATGCGCTGCTGGGCGAGGTCGAGGAGTTCCTGACCGGGACCCGCCAGGAACGCGAGCCCGACCGGATGCTCGCAACGGTGATGTTCACTGACATCTGCGAGTCCACGCGCAGGGCAGCCGAGATGGGCGACCGCGGCTGGCGCTTCCTGCTCGAGCGCCACGACGCGCTCTTCCGGCAGGCGCTCGAGCGCCACCGCGGGCGCGAGGTGAAGCGCACCGGGGACGGCTTTCTCGCGACCTTCGACGGGCCGGCGCGGGCGATCCGCTGCGCCGCCTCGGTGGCGGACTCCATGGGGTCGCTCGGGCTCGAGGTGAGGGCCGGCCTCCACACCGGCGAGCTCGAGGTGATGGACGGGGACCTGGGTGGTCTCGCCGTGCACATCGCCTCACGCGTGATGAACCGAGCGGGCCCGAACGAGGTGCTCGTGTCCGGCACCGTGAAGGACCTCGTGGTCGGCTCCGGGATCAGCTTCGAGGACCGCGGCGAGCACGAGCTGCGCGGCGTGGAGAGGACCGGGGTGGACGGATCTCTGGTGTGCCAGTTGTGCTGCCAAGTGCATGGCTGG
>DASQER010000030.1:0-4061 GCA_035633575.1 Thermoleophilaceae bacterium | reverse complement strand
CCATGCTCACGCCGAGCCTCCCGCTCGTGTGGCAGGTGAACGCCATCCGCGTCGAGGACCCGGAGGCCGGCGTCGAGGAGCTGAGCGGCGAGGCGGACGAGCTTCAGGGCGGCTTCGCGCACCGCAAGCTCGTGGTCCACGACGAGCAGCTCGGCGCCCGCCTGGCGCCGCAGCTCGTGGCCGGCGGCTGGAACGTGTTCCGCCTGATCGTGATGGTGCGCCGGCGGCCGACCGACCGACCGCCCGAGCCGGGAACGGGCGCGGAGGTGAGCCGCGAGCTGGGCGCCGCCACGCTGGCCGCGTTCCGCCGCGAGCAGCCCTTCGGCTGGCAGGACGAGGCGGTGCGCCAGCTCGCTGAGATGGACGACCGCTACACCCGGGTCGTGGCCGCCCGCGACTTCGCCTCGCCTCCCGGCGACCCCGCCTGCGCCTGCCGGCTCTACACCCAGGACGGGATCGGCCAGGTGGACGAGGTCGGCACGCTCGAGGCCCGCCGCGGGCGCGGCCACGCCCGCGCCGCCGTGGCCACGGCGGCCGACGCGGCGGCGGCGGATGGCTGCGAGCGCGTCTTCATCGTCACCGACGCCGCCGACTGGCCGAAGGAGCTCTACCGGCGGCTCGGATTCGACGAGATCGGCTCCACGTACGAGTTCCTCAAGGTCCCGGTCAGCTCACGGCCATAATCGTCACCGTGGACCTCCTTCCCTGCATAGTCCAGGACGCCCGCACCGGCGAGGTGCTGACGCTCGCGTACATGAATGACGAGGCACTGCGCCGAACCCGCGAGACCGGCGAGGTGTGGTTCTGGTCGCGCTCGCGCGAGGAGCTCTGGCACAAGGGGGAGACCTCAGGGAATGTGCAGCGCCTGAAGGAGCTCCGCTTCGACTGCGATGACGACGCGATTCTGGCGCTCGTGGAGCCCGCCGGGCCGGCATGCCACACAGGCGAGCGAACGTGCTTCCACAAGGGCGATCTCGAGCCGGTGCCGGCGGAGGCGCTCGCGCTGCTCGAGCGCACTATCGAGTCACGCCGCGACGGCGACACCGGATCCAGCTACACCGCCGCCCTGCTGAGCGACCCGGCTCGCCTCGGTAAGAAGGTCGAGGAGGAGGCTGAGGAGGTTGCGCGTGCGGCTCGGGAGGAGTCCGACGAGCGCCTGGCGGAGGAGGCGGCTGACGTCCTGTACCACCTGGCCGTCCTGCTGGCCGCTCGTGGAATGGAGATGGGTGATGCGTACGAGGTGCTGAATGAGCGTCGCCGTTGACCTCGAGCTGAGCCCGTCGCTCGAGGAGGTGCGCGAGTTGGCCCGCGAGCACACGCTCGTGCCGCTGCGCCACACCTTCATCGCCGACTGCGAGACGCCCGTCTCCGCGTACCTCAAGCTGCGCGGCGACGGTCCCTCCTTCCTCCTCGAGTCCGCGGAGCAGGGCCAGCGCGTCGGGCGCTGGTCCTTCCTCGGCTTTCGCCCGCGCTCGGTGATCCGGCTCGCGCGCGGGGAGCACCCCGACCCGTACGCGCTCGTGGCCGAGGAGCTGGCGCGCTACCGCATCGCCCCGCTCGAGGGGCTGCCGCCGTTCGCGGGCGGCGCCGTCGGGATGTTCGGCTACGACCTCGCGCGCACGGCCGAACCGAGCGTCGGCGACCCGAACCCGGACGACACGGGCATGCCGGAGCTGGCGATCATGGTCACTGACGTGCTGCTGGCGTTCGACCACCTGCGCCACGAGGTCACGGTGCTGGCGAACGTGGTCGCGCAGGGGGACCTGGAGCGCGCCTACCAGGAGGCCGCCGCGGCGATCGCGGAGGTGCGCGAGCGGCTGCGAGGGCCCGTGCCGCAGCCCGCCGCGGGACGGCGCGAGCCGCCCGAGTTCACCTCGAACATGGGGGCGGACGGGTACGCGGCCGCCGTCGAGCGCGCGAAGGAGTACATCCGCGCCGGCGACGTCTACCAGGTCGTGCCCAGCCAGCGCTGGAGCGCCGACTGCCCCGTGGACGCCTTCTCGATCTACCGCGGCCTGCGGGCTATCAACCCCAGCCCGTACATGTACTTCCTCGACTTCGAGGACTTCGAGATCGCGGGCGCGTCGCCGGAGGCGCTCGTGAAGGTGTCGGGCCGGCGTGCCGAGCAGCGCCCGATCGCCGGCACGCGCCCGCGCGCCGACTCCGTGGAGCAGGACCTCGAGCGCGCCCGCGAGCTGCTCGCCGACCCGAAGGAGCGCGCCGAGCACGTGATGCTCGTGGACCTGGGCCGCAACGACCTCGGCCGCGTGTGCGAGTACGGCTCCGTGACTGTCGACGAGCTGATGACGGTCGAGACCTACTCGCACGTGATGCACATCGTCTCGTCGGTCTCCGGCACGCTCAGCCCCGACGTGTCCCCGATGGACGCGTTGCGCGCCTCCCTGCCGGCGGGCACGCTCTCCGGAGCGCCGAAGATCCGTGCGATGCAGATCATCGACGAGCTCGAGCCGGTCGGACGCGGCGCCTACGGCGGCGCCGTCGGCTACCTCTCCTACACGGGCGAGCTCGACACCTGCATCTACATCCGCTCGGCGTTCGTGAAGGACGGCAGGGTGCACCTGCAGGCGGGCGGCGGGATCGTCGCGGACTCCGATCCCGCGTACGAGGTGCGCGAGACGGAGGCCAAGGCGGGCGCCGTGATGGACGCGATCAGGCTCGCCTGCGAGCAGGCGGACTGGGCTTAGCGATATGACCTCCGTGCTCGTTGTCGACAACTACGACTCCTTCACCTACAACCTCGTCCAGTACCTGGGCGAGCTCGGGGCGGAGGTGGAGGTGGTGCGCAACGACCTGCCCGAGCTGCTCGAGCGCAGCCCGGACCGGGTGATCGTCTCGCCCGGTCCCTGCACGCCCGAGGAGGCGGGGCTCTCGAAGCAGGCGATCCGCCGCTACGCCGAGTCCGGCGTGCCCGTGCTCGGCGTGTGCCTGGGGCACCAGGCGCTGGCCGCCGCCTACGGCGGGCGCGTGGTGCGCGGCGAGCCCGTGCACGGCAAGACGGCGGAGGCCGAGCACGACGGCAGGACGATCTTCGAGGGCCTCGAATCACCGCTCGTGGTCGGTCGCTACCACTCGCTCGTCGTGGACCCGGAGCTTCCGGACGCGCTCGAGGTCTCCGCCCGCTCGGGCGACGTGATCATGGGCCTGCGCCACCGGGAGCTGCCGCTCGAGGGCGTGCAGTTCCACCCCGAGTCCGTGCTGACGCCGCACGGCAAAGAGCTGCTGCGCAACTTCCTCGCCGACGGCTGATGCCCAACCCCGTACTCACTGAGGCCATCGACCGGGTCGCGAGCGGCGAGGACCTCGACTCGAACGAGGCCGCTCGCGTGCTCGCCGAGATCATGGAGGGCAGAGCGTCCGATGCGCAGGCGGCCGCCTTCCTGATCGCGCTGCGGACCAAGGGCGAGACGGTGCAGGAGATCGCCGGCCTGGCCGCCACGCTGCGCCTGCTCTCGCTGAAGGTCGACGCGGGCGACGACCTCGTGGACACCGCGGGCACCGGGGGAGGACGGCCCACCTTCAACGTGTCCACCACCGCCGCGTTCATCGCCGCCGGCGCCGGGTGCCGCGTGGCCAAGCACGGCAACCGCTCGGCCACCAGCCAGTGCGGCTCGGCCGACGTGCTCGAGGCCCTGGGCGGGCGCATCGACCTCGAGCCCGGCGCGGTGGCCGAGTGCATTGGGGAGATCGGCTTCGGCTTCATGTTCGCGCCGATGCACCACCCCGCCTTCAGGTACGTCATGCCGGTCCGCCAGGAGCTCGGCGTGCGGACCATCTTCAACCTCCTGGGCCCGCTCACCAATCCGGCGGGCGCGCGCCGGCAGGTGATCGGCGTATCCGACCCGGGCAAGCTCGAGACGATGGCGGCCGCGCTGGGCGAGCTTGGGGCCGAGAGGGCCCTGGTAGTGTCGAGCGCCGATGGCCTGGACGAGTTCTCGGTCTCCGGGGCGACCCGAGTGGTCGAGTTGAGAGACGGCCGGCTGACTGGCTACGACGTGACTCCCGAGCAGGTCGACCTCGAGCCTGCGCCCGACGGCGCAGTC
>DASQER010000029.1:0-2636 GCA_035633575.1 Thermoleophilaceae bacterium | reverse complement strand
ACGCCCTCGTAGGCCTTGCAGGGCCGGATGCACGAGTAGAGGTCGAGCTCCTTGCGGAGCGCGACGTTGATCGAGCGGTGGCCGGAGCCGACCGGTGTCGTGGTCGGGCCCTTGATGGCGACGCCGCGCTCGCGGATCGAGTCGAGGGTGCGGTCGGGAAGCGGGTTGCCCTCCGACTCGTAGATGTCGATCCCGGCGTCCTGGAGGTCCCAGTCGAACTCGACCCCGGTGGCCTCGAGCACGCGCCGGGTGGCCTCCGCTAGCTCGGGCCCGGTGCCGTCGCCCGGGATGAAGGTGACTCGATGAGCCAAAACGGTCCTTTCGTTCAGTCCTGTGCCGCCGGATTACTAGCAGCCGCGCTCACGACGCCGCGTGGGCGGGAGCCCGGTCTGACACCATTCCCTCGATGTTCGGAGGCGGCTCCATCCAGCTGGCCCGCGTGTTCGGCATCCGCATCGGGGTCGACTACAGCTGGTTCATCGTCCTGTTCCTGATCATCTACTGGCGCACCCAGGACTACGAGGCCGTCGTTCCCGGATCGAACGCGTTCGTGCTGGCGGTGATCAGCGCGCTGCTCTTCTTCCTATCGATCCTTCTGCACGAGCTCGGCCACGCGGTCGTGGCGATCCGCAACGGCATCCCGATCGAGGGCATCGACCTGTGGATGTTCGGCGGCGTGGCGAAGCTCGGGCGGGACACGGACTCGCCCGGCGTGGAGTTCAGGGTGGCCGTCGCGGGGCCGCTCGTGACGCTCGTGATCGCCGCGGCATGCTTCGGCCTGGGGGCGGCGAGCGAGGGCGGGGCGGCCGAGATGGTGGACAGCATCTTGCTCGACCAGACCCAGACCGCCACGACCGCGGTGCTGGGTTTCCTGGCGCTGGTGAACGTGGCGCTGCTCGTCTTCAACCTGATCCCGGCCTTCCCCCTCGACGGCGGGCGCATCGCGCGGGCGATCGCCTGGAAGCTGAGCGGCGACCGCAACAAGGCGACGCGCTTCGCGGCGCGGCTGGGACGCGGAGGCGGGTGGCTGATGATCGCCGGCGGAGTGGCCCTGTTCTTCTCGGGCGACGAGTTCGGCGGCATCTGGCTCGCGGTCATCGGGATCTTCCTCGGCGGCGCGGCCCGCTCGGCCGAGGTGCAGGCGGACTTCGCGGGACGGATCGAGCACATCCGCGTGGCCGACGTCATGGACGCCGAGCCGGTCGCGATCCCCGAGACCGCCTCGCTGGCGGAAGCGGAGCAGCAGTTCTTCCTGCGCTACGGCTGGCCCTGGTTCCCGGTGGTCGACTCGAACGCCAGGCTCGTGGGGGTCGTGTCCCGGGAAGCCGTGGAGAGCGTGCCCTCGCAGGAGCGCGGCTCGCGCGCGGTCGGCTCGGTGATGGCGCGCGACGACGGTTCGAGCGGCCTGCGCGTGCGGCTCGACGAGCCGCTCGAGAGCCTCCTCGGCCGGGAGGGCCTGGCTCGGCTCGGAGCGATCATGGCCGTGGACGGCGAGGGTGTGCTGCGCGGAGTCGTCACGATCGAGGACGTGCGGCGGGCGCTGCAGGGGGCGGCGCCGGCGTGATGCCGAGCCCGATCAGCTGGTCCGCCACCGCATCAGGCTCGCTCGACAACCGCTCGTAGGTCAGGCGCCAGACTTCCACCCCGCGATCATCAGCTCCGCGTCGCGAACGGGGTCGCGTTTCTTCGCCCGTGTCGTCCCGTGCGCGGCCCCGCCGTCGGTCTCGACGATCAGCCGCTGCTCGCGCCAGACGAAGTCGCACTCGTAGCCCTCGATGTAGACGTTCACCTCGGGCCGCGGCAGGTGGTGCCGGTCGCAGAGAGCGATGAAGACGTCCTCGAGCGGCGAGCGGGTGCGCGTGCTGCCGGGCCGGTGCTCGGCGAGCACCCGCTTCAGGAGCCCGCTTCCGCACCGGCCGTGCCTCGGCGCCAGTCCGGTGCAGTCGAGGCGCAGGTACTCCGCCTCGTCGATGGCCTTCTCGAGCGTCCGCCGCGGCGCCACGTCCGCCAGGTCGACCAGCGTGCGCGCGGGCGAGGTGACGGGGATGCCGTGGCGCTTCCTCATTTCCTCACCGCTCAGCGGCGCTTGGTGAACCAAGAGGCCCGGGCGGCGCCTGCGCGCGCCGACAGTCACGTGGATCGCTCCGCCCCCATCGTTTAGTAGGCCCCACAGAACGGCAGCACTGAAGTGGCTCAGAGCGGCACCGTCTCCGCACGCGAGAACGGCGGCCATAAAGCGTCCGTTTCGCGTCAGAGTCGGATAGCCGACCACGTACACGCCCTGGTGCACGCGGTGGAGCCGCCCCCTCTTCACCCGCCCTTCAATCGCGGCCTCGCTCACCCCGAGCGCGACGAGCTGGGCGCGTGCCACGACCCCGTGCTGCTGCCGGGCGAGTTCCGCGATCCGGCGATCCGTGGGGTGCCCCGGCGTTTTCCGGTCCATATGACGGGAAAGCGCCGACGGACCGTGGTTCGCCCCGGCGAGGGGGCCGGGCGCGCACCGTGAATAGACTCTCGCGCCGATGCCGCAGCACGATGTCTTGGTGATCGGGGCCGGTCTTGCCGGCCAGCGGGCCGCTCTTGCGGCCGCCGAGAAGGGCGCGTCCGTCGGGATCATCTCCAAGGTCCATCCCGTG
>DASQER010000028.1:0-2777 GCA_035633575.1 Thermoleophilaceae bacterium | reverse complement strand
CCGGGGCGAGGTCGGCAAGGTCGGCGTGCCGGTGGTGCACCTCGGGGACATGCGAGCCCTCCTCGACGACATCCCGCTGGACCGGATGAACACGTCGATGACCATCAACGCGACCGCGATGTGGCTGCTGGCCCTGTACATCGAGGTAGCGCAGGAGCAGGGAGCCAGCCCGGGCGAGCTCGCCGGTACCACCCAGAACGACATCATCAAGGAGTACCTGTCGCGGGGCACCTACATCTTCCCCCCGGGTCCGAGCCTGCGGCTGACCGGGGACGTCGTGGCCTACACGGTCGCCGAGGTGCCGCGCTGGAACCCGATCAACATCTGCTCGTACCACCTGCAGGAGGCGGGGGCCACGCCGGTGCAGGAGATCGCCTACGCGCTCTCGACCGCCCAGGCGGTGCTTGATCGCGTGCGCGCGCGCGTGCCCGAGGAGACTTTCCCGCGCGTGTTCGGGCGCCTGTCCTTCTTCGTGAACGCCGGCATCCGCTTCGTGGAGGAGCACGCGAAGGTGCGCGCGATGGGCCGGCTCTGGGAGGAGATGGGGCGCGAGCGCTACGGGGTGGACGACGAGAAGCTGCTGCGCTTCCGCTACGGCGTGCAGGTGAACTCGCTGGGGCTGACGGAGTCGCAGCCGGAGAACAACATCATCCGGATCGTGCTCGAGGCCCTGGCCGTCACGATGGGGCGCGACGCCCGCGCGCGGGCGCTGCAGCTGCCGGCGTGGAACGAGGCGCTCGGGCTGCCCCGGGCGTGGGACCAGCAGTGGTCCCTGCGGATCCAGCAGATCCTGGCCTACGAGACCGACGTGCTCGACTACCCGGACATCTTCGAGGGCTCGAAGGTGATGGACGGGCTCGTGGACGAGCTGGTGGCCGGCGCCCGCGAGGAGATGGCGGTCGTGGCCGAGCAGGGCGGCGCCGTGGCGGCCGTGCCCTACATGAAGACGAAGCTCGTGGAATCGAACCGCGAACGGTTGCGGCGGATCGAGGCGGGTGAGCTCAAGGTGGTCGGGAAGAACGTCTACACCGAGGCGGAGCCTTCACCACTGCAGGCCGGCGAGGACGGCGGGATCCTGCTGGTGGACCCGGCTGTGGAGGCGTCCGCGATCTCCGCTCTGGACGCGTGGCGCTCCACCCGCGACGAGGCCGCTGTCTCGGCCGCGCTCGAAGAGCTCGGCAAGGCGGCCGCTGATCCGGACGTCAATGTCATGCCCTTCACGCTCGCCGCAGCTCGGGCCGGGGCGACCACCGGGGAGTGGGCCGAGACCCTCCGGGCGGTATTTGGCGAGTACCGGGCGCCGACGGGGGTCGGCGACGCCGCTGCCGCGCCCCCCGACGATGCGCTGGCCGCCCTGCGGGACCGCGTCGAGGAGGTCTCCTCCTCGCTGGGCCGCCGGATCAAGATCCTGGTCGGCAAGCCCGGGCTCGACGGCCACTCGAACGGCGCCGAGCAGATCGCGATGCGCGCGCGCGACGCCGGCATGGACGTGGTGTACGAGGGAATCCGGCTCACACCCGCCCGCATCGCCCGCACGGCGGTGGACGAGGGCGTGCACGTCGTCGGCCTCTCGATCCTCTCGGGCTCCCACGCCGAGCTCATCCCGAGCGTGCTGCGCGAGCTCGCCGAAGCGGGCGCCGACGTCCCGGTGGTGGTGGGCGGAATCATCCCCCCGGCGGACGAGGAAGCCCTCCTCGAAGCCGGCGTCGCCCGGGTCTACACGCCGAAGGACTTCGAGATCAGCCGAATCATGGGCGACATAGTCGACCTGGTCGCCGCGCACCACGGCCTGGCGGCCGTGCGCTGACGCCGCTCGATGGAAGCCGATCCGGCAGAGCTCGGACGCCGGCTGCGCACGGGTGACCGCGCGGCGGCCGCCGCAGCGCTCAACGCGATCGAGAACAGGAGCGCCCGGGAGGCCACGCGAGCCCTGCTCGCGGAGGTCTCCCCCGCTGCGCTGGGCGGCGAAGCGCCCGCACACCTCGTCGGCATCACCGGGCCGCCCGGCGCCGGCAAGTCGTCGCTGCTGTCCGGGCTTCTCGCAGAGTGGCGCTCGCGCGGAAGGACCGTCGCCGTGCTGGCGGTCGACCCGTCTTCGAAGCGGTCCGGCGGCTCGCTGCTGGGCGACCGCGCGCGCATCGAGCACGACCCGCGCGACGACGGCGTCCTGATCCGCTCTACCGCGGCCGGCGGCCGGCTCGGAGGCCTGGCTCCGCCGACCCGCGAGGCCGCCGAGGCGCTCGCGGCTGCGTTCGATGTGGTCGTCGTCGAGACCGTGGGCGTCGGACAGTCGGAGACCGACGTCGAGGACGTGTGCGATACGGTCGCGGTGGTGGTCCAGCCCGCGTCTGGAGACGTGCTGCAGTTCCTCAAGGCCGGCATCATGGAAGTCCCCGACCTGCTCGTGGTGACGAAGGCCGATCTCGGAGACGCGGCCACTCGTTCACGGCGTGACCTGGCGCAGGCGTTGTCGGCCATCGGATCCTCGGAGGTACCGGTGCTGGCGGTGTCCTCGGTCCCGCCGCCGGCGGGAATCGGCGAGTTGGCCGACGCACTCGACGAGCATCGTGCACGCACCGACGTGGTCGAGCGCCGAGTGCGCGCGCGCCGCGGAGCGGCGTTGCGCGAGTTCGCGGCGGAGCACGGCGAGCGAGCATTGCGCGAGCTCGGCGGACGCCGTGAAGCCGAACGCCTGCTCGAGCGCCAGGACCCGAGCGTCGGCGTCACCGGCTTGGTCGACGCACTGGAGGCCGGGGTGTGAGCCGGCGAAAGCGGTC
>DASQER010000027.1:0-2308 GCA_035633575.1 Thermoleophilaceae bacterium | reverse complement strand
GGAAGCTCCGGCCCACGGCCCGGATGCGCCCGTTGACGGCCACGGCCACGTCGCGCTGCTCGCCGGCGGGGACGCCATGCAGGCGGCCGGTCACGCGCGTGGGGAGGAGCCTGTCGCTCGAGCTCACGTGCCGGACGAGCGCGGCGTTGGCCACATCCGCGCCGATCCCGTTCGGCGGCCGCACGCGCAGCCCCGCCAGGCGCCGGTCCAGCAGCCCGGGGACGGGCCCGATCCGGTAGGCCATCGCCCACGGGTCCCCGTAGAGAGCCCGGCTCTGCACGCCCGTTCCGAACAGCCGCGCCCAGCGCTGCCGCCACAGGGCACGGCGCCGCTCAAGCTCGGGGAGTCCTATGCGGACCTCGTGGGCGAAGTCGCGCGTCGGAATCGAGAGGACCTGGCGGCGGCGTGTGGCCTCCGAGAAGGCCGAGTGGCCGTCTTGCTTCCAGGACACGGAGGTGCCAAGCAGGTCGGCGACCGTCGCGACCACGTCGATGTTGCGCACGAGGCTCTCGTCGACCTCGCCCTCCATCTGCCCTGGCGCCTTGACGAAGAACGGGACCGGCGCGATCTCCTCGACGTTGCGCTCGCTCAGCAGCCGCCGGCTCTGCACCCCGACCTGGAACGAGTACCCGTGGTCGGCCGTCACGATCAGCAGCGCGCGGCGCAGCAGGCCGGTTCGCTTCAGCCGGGTGAGCAGGTCGCCCAGTTGGTGGTCGGTGTAGCCCACCTGGAGCAGGAAGCGCAGGTGGTTGTGCACCGAGAGGTCCGGGTCGTCCCACCCAGGCAGCTTGCTGATGCCGTGGATCGGGTCGTTCCCGGCCGGGCGGCTCTGGCGACCCGAGGGCAGGTAGATCCACGGCTCGTGTGGCATGAGCGCGTGGTGGAAGTAGAAGCTCGGCCGCGGCCGGCGCCGGATCGCGCCGATCCAGCGGTGGAAGCGGGCCGGCCGCCCGCCGCCCGCCAGGCGCTTCAGGACGCCGGGCCGGCGCGTCCGGGCGCCCTCGCAGATCCTCGGCGGGCAGACGGCGGAGGCGGACTCGACCTTGAACACCGCGTATCCGAGCCGGTCCATCAGGTGAAAGACGCTCGGCTGGTGGCTGCGCACGTCCGGCGCGGTGCCCGACTTGGGCAGCCGGCCGTCGAGGATGAACGGCACCGCCTTGAAGGTCGAGTCGTAGATCGTGTGCCCGTTCGGGAACCAGGTGGAGATCGAGGCGAGCTCCGCGAAGTTCGGGAAGCGCTCGGCGTCGATTCTCCCGTCCGGCCCGATCAGTCCGTCCGCCGGGAACTCGTCGAAGACCACGACGACGACCGGCGGGTGCCGCTCGGCGGACCGCGCCGGTTCCTCGTCCCCGACCCACGCGCAGCCGCTCAGCAACAGCGCGGCGGCGAGAGCGTCAGCGGCGAAGAAGCGGGACCAGCGTCTCGCCATCCACGACCTCGAACACCTCGACGAGGTTACGCCCCTCGCGCAGGCTCTCCTCGGGCACCATCACCGCGAAGCTCTCGACCGCCTCGCCCACCAGGTGGAACGTCCGCCCCACCGCCTCGATGCGGCCGTTCACGGCCACGGCGATGTCGCGCTCGCGGCCGGCCGGGCCTCCCTGCAGGCGGCCTGCGATCTGGCTCGGCACCACGCCGCTCGACCGGCTCACGCCCGTGTATGCGCCCGCGCGGGCGAGGGTCGCCCTGGCCTCGCCGCGGGACGCGCGCCCGAGCTCGTTGGTGCTCTGGCCGATCAGCGCGCGGTTAGGGCCGATGCCCGTGTAGAGGCTGGCCCAGTCGCGCGAGCCGAGCTGGCGCAGGCGGCGGCGCACGACGGCCGCGCGGCGGGCCTTCCAGCGCCTGCCGGAGATGCGCACCACGGAGCTGAAGTCGCGCGTCACTAGGGTCACCTCGCGCCGCGCCCGCACCGCGCGCGAGAACGCCGAGCGCCCGTCGGCGCGATAGCCGAGCGGCACGTTGAGCGCGTCGGCGATGGTCGGCGCTATGTCGAGCGTCCGCGCGTAGGCGTCGCTCACGCGGCCCCTCGCCTGACCCGGCGCCTTCACGATCAGCGGCACCGGCGCCATCTCCTCGACGTTCGACGGGCGCACGCTGCGCCGAGTATTGACGCCCACCTGCCACGCGAAGCCGTGATCCGCGGTCACGACGATGAGCGTGTCGTCGTACATCCCCTTGCTCTTGAGCCGCCGGACGAGCCGGCCGATCAGGCGGTCCACGAAGCCGAGCTGGAGCAGGTAGCGCTGCTCGTTGTGCCGGGTGAGGTAGTCGTCGTAGAAGCCGGGCACGGTCTGCATGCCCGGCA
>DASQER010000026.1:0-5671 GCA_035633575.1 Thermoleophilaceae bacterium | reverse complement strand
GGGCATGCCCTGAATCTAGACCTCGTAGTAATCCCCGGCGCTGTCCGTATAGATCGCCCTGACCGCGCGCAGGCCGGTCGGCGGATCGAGCGCGCCGGCGGCGATGCTGATCGTCTCGCGATCGGGCGCGTCCCAGAAGAGGCCGGAGCCGCACTCGCCGCAGAAGCCACGCCGCGCGTGCGCATTGCTCTCGGGACTGTCGATCCAGCGCAACGTCGCGTCGTCGACGACGTTCAGGTCCTCGCGCTGCGCGGCGGTCGCAGCCCAGACATGGCCCGCCCAGCGCCGGCACTCGACGCAGTGGCAAAGAACCACGTCGCGCAGCGGCCCGTTCACCTCGAAGCGAACGGCCCCGCAGAGACAGCATCCTGTGGCGCGCGGCATGCGGCGAACGCTACTGCGCGACGACTCTGCGTTTGAGCCCGTAATAGGGGCCGAAAATCGGAAGCGTGCCGGACGGCGCTAGCCGACCTCGGCCTCTTCGCGGCCCTGCAGGCGGTCGCGGCCGCGCTGGACGGCCGCGATGAACTTCGTGAGGTTGACCTCGAGGGTGTTGAGGATGTCGTCGGCGTAGTCCTCGGCGCCGAGGCGGATCTCGCGCTCGCGTGCGCGAGCGTCCTCGATGATCTCTTCGGCCTGGCGCTCGGCCTGCTTCACGATCTCCTCCTCGGAGATCAGGCGGATCTGCTCCTCGCGCGCCTCGCGGATGATGCGCTCGGCCTCGCGCTTGGCCTCGGCCAGCATCTCCTGGCGCTCCTTGACGATCCAGCGCGCCTGCTTGATCTCCTCGGGGATCGTGGCGCGCATCTGGTCGAGGATGTCGTAGATCTCCTCCTTGTCGACACGCACCTGGTCCGTGAGCGGCACGGGCTTGGCATTGTGAATCGTGTCGTCGAGCTTGTCGATCAGGACCAGTACATCCATCCGCGCCTCAGTTCTTCACCGCTTCAGTTCTTCCTGCAAGCGCGCGGCCACCCGATCGGGCACCAGACCGCTCATATCGCCGCCGAACATCGCCAACTCCTTCACCCCGCTGGAGCTTAGGAAGCTGAACTGTGGCGCCGCCATCATGTACATGCTCTCGATGTCGGGCGCCATCTTTCGGTTCAGTTGGTTCATCTCGAACTCGTGTTCGAAGTCCGAGATCGCCCGCAATCCCTTGACGATCGCCCTTGCTCCGTGTTCCCGGGCAAAGTCGACGAGCAGGGTATCAAAGGTTTTTACCTGCACATTGTCGTATTCCGCCACCTCCGCCTCGATGAACGCGACGCGCTCCTCGGCGGGGAAGACGGTCTTGCCCTTGCGTACCGCCTGGTTCACGACACCCACTATGACGTTGTCGAACACGTTCGCGGCGCGGGTGATGATGTCGAGATGGCCGAAGGTGACCGGGTCGTAGGAGCCCGGAAGGACCGCCATGCCGCCGTAGCGCTGGGTGCTCATGCGGTGTGGATGGCGATGCGCGTGTCCCCGTACGTGCGCTCCACGAGCAGCGGCTGAGGGAGCACGAGAGGGTTGCGCTTGTCTGATTCGGTCACGATTCGGGCGTCTTCCGTGAGCATCGCCGGCAGCGCATCGGCTAGTGCGACGGCCACGCGGGGCGCATCATCATATGGGGGGTCGCACAAGACGAGGTCGAACGTGCCCTCCGGATGGCCGAGGAAACGCGCCACGTCCTGTTGCCTGACCTCCGCCTCGGCGCCCACCGCGTCGAGGTTGCGGCGCAGGGCGGCCAGCGCCCGGCGGTCCCGCTCGACGAAGACGGCCGACTCCGCGCCGCGCGAGAGCGCCTCGATTCCGAGCGCCCCCGAGCCGGCGTAGAGGTCGAGCACGCGGGCGCCCGACACGTCCCCCAGCATCGAGAAGAGCGCCTCGCGAACGCGGTCCGCCGTGGGGCGCGTGCGGGCGCCGCGCGGCGCGTGCAGGCGCCGGCCCTTGAACTCCCCGGCGACGACCCTCACAGCCCCGCTTCGCAGCGCGCCTCGTCGGGGTCGAAGTACATGACCATGCGGAGGATCTCGCTCATGCGGGGATCGGGTCGAGCTCCGAGCCGAAGCGTGCCACCACCGCGTCGCGCAGCAGCGCGTGCTCGGGCTGCTCGAGTCGGGGATCCTCGATCAGGATCTCGTCCGCGCGGTCACGCGCGCGCACCAGCAGCTCCACGTCCTCGGGCAGCCGCGCGACGCGGAACTCGGGCAGGCCGTGCTGGCGCGTGCCGAGCACGTCGCCGGCGCCGCGCAGCTCGAGGTCCACCTCGGCGAGGCGGAAGCCGTCGCGCTCGCGCGCGATCGCCTCGAGGCGCGGCAGCGTCGGGTCGCCGAACAGGATGCAGAGCGAGGCGTGCTCGCCCCGGCCCACGCGGCCGCGAAGCTGGTGCAGCTGCGAGAGGCCGTAGCGCTCTGGCGCCTCGATCAGCATCACGGTGGCGTTCGGCACGTCGATGCCGACCTCGATCACGCTGGTGGCCACGAGCACGTCGGCCTCGCCGGCCGCGAACGCCTTCATCGCGGCCGCCTTCTGCTTCGAGGGCAGCTGGCCGTGGATCAGCTCCACGCGCAGGTCCCTGAACTCGGTCTCGCGCAGGCGCTCGAACTCGGCCGTGGCCGCCGTGGCCTGCAGCGCCTCGGACTCCTCGACGAGCGGGCAGACGACGAAGCACTGGCGCCCCGCCGCGATCTCCTCGCGGATGCGCTCGTAGGCGCGCGCCCGTGCTCGGGTGCCGTCCACGACGTACGTCTCAACGGGCCGGCGTCCGAGCGGCAGCTCGCGCAGCGCCGTCGCGTCGAGGTCGCCGTACGCGGTGAGCGAGAGCGTGCGCGGGATCGGCGTGGCGGTCATGTGGAGCGCGTGCGGCACGAGCCCCTCCGGCGCCTTGGCGTCGAGCGCGGCGCGCTGGCGCACGCCGAAGCGGTGCTGCTCGTCGACGACGACCACGGCGAGGTCGCGGAACTCCACCGACTCCTCGATCAGGGCGTGCGTGCCCACCACGAGCTGGAGCTGCCCGCTCGCCAGCCGGTCGAGCAGCTCGCGGCGCCGGGCCGCGCTCGTGGAGCCTGTGAGCAGCTCGACCGGCAGCGGGCCGCCGAGCAACAGGTCGAGCGTGCGGTGGTGCTGCTCCGCAAGGGTCTCTGTGGGCGCCATCAGGGCCGCCTGGGCGCCGTTCTCCACCGCCCGCAGCATCGCGGCCAGCGCGACCGCGGTCTTACCGCTTCCCACCTCCCCCATCAGCAGGCGCTGCATCGGCCGCTCGCTCGCCAGGTCGGCGTCGATCTCCTCGATGGCGCGCTGCTGGTCGCCCGTGAGCTCGAACGGCAGGGACCAGCGCCAGCGGTCCACCACCACGCCGCGGGCCTCAAGGGGCCGCGCGCGCCGGCCCTCGCGCCGGGCGCGCCGGCGCCCCGCCACCGCGAGCTGGAGCAGGAACAGCTCCTCGAAGGCGAGCCGGCGCCTGGCGTCGCGCTCGTCCTCCTCGCGGTCGGGGAAGTGGGCGGCGGCGAGTGCCGCCGGCCGGTCGGGCAGCGCCTCCTCGGCGCGGAGCCGGGACGGCAGCGGTTCGACGGTCTCGAACATGCGCGGCCGTGCCTGACTCACCAACCCCCGGAGGCGCGCAGGACTGATTCCCTGGGTCGCGGGATGCACTGGCACGAGTCCGACGGTGTGTACCGGCGATTCCGCGCCCAGAAGCTCGTGCTCGTTCACCCAGAACTGGTTGCGTTGGCGGAGCTTTCCGTGAAGGAGCACCCGGGTTCCCTCGCCGAGTTCGCGCGCGACCCACGGACGGTTGAACCAAACCGCCACCAGCGGACCGCTCTCGTCGAAGACGCGTGCCTCGACGCGCTTCTGGCGGCGGTTGCGCATCGGCTTGACGGACACGGTGCGCACGGTGACGGCGACGGTTGCCTCTTGCCCGATCGCGAGTTGCGCGGCCTGGTGGAGCTGGCGATTGCTGTGCGAATGCGGCAGGTGCTCCACGAGGTCGCCCCACGTCGCGATGTTCAGGGCGTCGAGACCCTCGAGCGGCTCCGCGAGCAGGCTCGGGCGCGGATAGGAGCGGATCGCCGCCGCGGCGGCCTCGGCCTGGGTCAGCTCGTCGCTGGATGCGAAGCGCGAGGGCGTCACTCCGCGCAGAGGAGCCACCACCAGGCGGGTTGGCCGCCCTCGTGGTACTCGACCTCCACACCGTCCGGGACGCGCGCCTCCACGTCGTCCTGGCCGAGCGGGGGCCGCTCGCCGGCGATGCAGGTGAGCAGCTCCGCGCCGCCGACGATCTGGTCGAGCGTGGCCGCCAGCGTGGCGGCGGGGTCGCCCCACGCCACCAGCTCGCCGCCCGCGTAGCCCACCGCGTCGCCCGCGGCGAAGCGGCCCTGAGCGTCGTCCCGCGCGGCGGGCGCCACCCCGCCGATGCGAAGGGCGTCCGCCGCCGCGCCGACAGCCGCGGCGTTGTCCGCGCACGGGCGGGCGGGATCGAATGCGAGCAGGGCCGCCAGCCCCTCCTGCGGCGCCGTGGTGGGCACCACGGCCGCCGGCTTCTCGGACAGCTCCGCCGCACGCTCGGCCGCGAGGATCACGTTCGGGCTGTTCGGCAGCACGACGACCTCCGCCCCGGGCGCCGCGTGGATGCCGGCGAGCAGCTCGTAGGTCGAGGGGTTCATCGTCGGGCCGCCGTCGACCACGAGCACGCCGAGCTCGCTGAAGAGCCGCTTCACCCCGTCGCCGCTCGCGACGGCCACCACGGCGCAGGCGGCCTGCTCGGCGGAAGCGGACTCCCCCGCCAGGCGCGCGCTGCGCTCGGCCACCTGCTCGTGCATGTCCGCCACGTCGAAGCGCGACACCTCGCCGGCGGACTCGAACAGCGCCACCGCGCTGTCGGGGTCGTCGGTGTGCACGTGCACGCGCAGCGTGCGGTCGTCGCCCACCACGAGCACCGAGTCGCCGAGCCTCTCGAGCAGCGGCGTGAAGTGGCCTGCCTCGAGGCTCTCTCCCGTGACCGCGAAGTTGGTGCAGTAGCGAAAGCTCGAGGACTCGTGCTCCGGGCGGTGGAGCGCCGCCGGGGCGTACTGGTGCTCGAGGTGAGGGGCGGACACGCCGCGCAGCGCGGCGAGGCAGCCGGCGATGATCACCGTCAGGCCGTAGGCGCCGGCGTCGACCACGCCCGACTCGCGCAGCACCGCCAGCTGCTCGGGCCCGCGCTGGACCGCCTCCTTGCCCGCCTCGAGCGCGTTATCGAGCACCTCCGCGAGCAGCTCGTCCTGCTCCTCGGACGTGGCCTCGGGGCCGAGGCGCTGGGTGTCCATGTGGGCAAGGTCGTGGGCCACGCGGCTGGCCATGGCCCGCACCGCCGACAGCATGGTGCCCTCGGCGGGATCGCGCACGGACGCGTAGGCGGCGTCCGCCGCCCGCGCCAGCGCAGCCGACACGAGCACCGGGTCCACCAGCTCGCCCGGCCGCGAGGCCAGCTCCTCGGCAGCGCCGCGCACGATCTGGGAGAGGATCACGCCGCTGTTGCCGCGCGCCCCGAGCAGCGCGGCGCGCGCCACGGCGCTCACGATCTCGTCGCGGCCGATCTCGTCGAGGGGCGCGCCGTCCAGAGCGTTCAGCTCCTCGAGCACCGCTCGCATGGTCATCGCCATGTTGTCGCCCGTGTCGCCGTCGGCGACCGGGAAGACATTCA
>DASQER010000025.1:0-1613 GCA_035633575.1 Thermoleophilaceae bacterium | reverse complement strand
ACGCGATCCTCGCCCTGATGGGCATGGAGGCTCCAGCCAGCCCGCTCCGGCGCCTGTTCCTGGTGGGGGCGATCACGCTGGTCGTGTTCCTCCTGATCCTCGGCCTGGCCCGTCTCTTTCGCCGCGTGTTCCACGCGCTGTCCGCGCGGCTGCACCCGCACGTCCCGGAGCGGGTTGCCCGCCTGCTGGGGCTCGCCGTGGCGGCGGCGCTGTTCTGGGGCGTGATCGACGGCGTCCTGGTGCGCTTCGCGCTGCGGGTGGCGGACCGCTCGTTCCAGGAGCTCGACGCGCTCGTCGAAGACGACCTGTCGCGTCCGTCGGGGGCCGGGAAGACCGGCAGCGCCGGATCGTGGGTCGACTGGGAGGACCTGGGGCGGCAGGGCCGCCGCTTCGTCTCCGGCGGTCCCACGGGCGAGGACCTGAGCCGCTTCTTCGGCGTAGCGCGGCCGGCGCCGATCCGCGTCTACGTGGGCCTCGGCTGCGCGGACACGGCCGAGCAGCGCGCGCGACTCGCGCTGCGAGAGCTCGTCCGCGTCGGCGGCTTCGAGCGCAAGCTGCTAGTCGTCGCCACACCGACGGGGACCGGCTGGGTCGATCCCGCGGCGATCGACACGCTCGAGTACCTCCAGCGCGGCGACGTCGCCACGGTGGCCGCGCAGTACTCCTACCTGAACAGCCCCCTGGCCCTGCTGACGCAGGGGGCCTACGGCGTCGAGATGTCGCGCGCGCTGTTCGCCGAGGTCTACCGGCACTGGCGCTCCCTGCCCGCGGGCGCGCGGCCCAGGCTCTTCCTGCACGGCTTGAGCCTCGGCGCGCTCAACTCCGATCTCTCCTTCGACCTGTACGACATCATCGACCAGCCGTTCGACGGGGCCTTGTGGAGCGGCCCGCCGTTCCGCTCCGAGACGTGGCGGCAGGTCACCGCGCAGCGCGACCCGGGCTCGCCGGCCTGGCGGCCCACGTTTCGCGGCGGGTCGGTCGTGCGCTTCATGAACCAGGGGCCGCATCCCGAGCCCGGGAAACGCGACTGGGGGGCGTTCCGCATGCTCTTCCTGCAGTACGCGAGCGACCCCATCACCTTCTTCAGCTTCGAGTCCGCGTGGCGCGAGCCGGAGTGGATGCGCGCGCCGCGCGGCCCGGACGTGTCCCCGGACCTGCGCTGGTTTCCGGTCGTGACGATGCTGCAGCTGGCCGCGGACATGGCCTTCGGCAGCGCTCCGCCGGGCTTCGGCCACGAGTTCGCGCCGGCCGACTACATCGACGCATGGGTCGCCCTGACCGAGCCCGAGGGCTGGACCGAGGCCGACCTCGAACGCCTGCGGAACCTGTTCCGGAAGTAGCGGCCCAAGCCCCCGGGGAGGCGCAACGCCCTCGTATTACCTACGCTCTCCCCCGACGTGGGTGACGGTACCTGGCTTTGCCACCGCCAAGCGTGCGAGCAGGTCGGGAGCGAGCGGCTGCAAGTCCACCAAATGACCGGGCAGCCAGCGGCGATCGTGGAGATGGTGCGGGCCGGTGAGATCGTGCTGACGTTCGACCTGTCGGCGCAAGCGGCCAGCGTGCTGGCCCTGCTGAAGAAGTACGCGGATCGTGAAATGGATCCGGCCGACGCC
>DASQER010000024.1:0-8104 GCA_035633575.1 Thermoleophilaceae bacterium | reverse complement strand
CGCTCGATCAGGGCGAGCACGCGCTCCAGCGCCTCGGCAGCCCGCTCGCGCGGGATCGCGTACTCCATCTCCGTGAATCGCACGAGCCGTGTGTTGGCGTACACGCGGTTGCTCGCGTCGAGGTGCTCGGCGCGGCCCATCAGCGCGGCCAGCCGCCGGTTCAGCGCCGGGATCAGCCCGGGGAAGCGGCGCCCGAGGCGGCAGAAGAGGCCGAGCACGGCGTTCTCCAGGATCACGTCGTGCACGAAGGCCCGGGCGCGTCCGGGCGGGCGCGGGTCCCGGTCGGTGCGCTCGGAGCTGAGCGTGAGCGCCATGCGCGTGTATGGCATCACGAACGCCTCCCAGTGGTCGTGCGAGTCCACCAGCTCGTCGAGCTGCGGCAGCACGTCGTCCAGCGGGCGCGGCTCGTCGATGCGGTGGATGCTGAACGCGGGCACGCAGCGCAGCGTCACCGCCGAGATCGCGCCGAGCGCGCCGAGGCCCACCCGGGCTGCCCGCAGCTCGTCGCCGTCGCGAATGTCGAGCAGCTCCCCGGCGCCCGTGACCAGGCGCACGCCCGTGACCTGAGAGGAGAGGTTGCCGAAGCGGCCGCCGGTGCCGTGCGTGGCTGTGGATATCGCCCCGGCGAGCGTCTGCGGGTCCACGTCGCCCTGGTTCTCCATCGCCAGCCCGCGGGCGCGCAGCTCCTCGCCGAGCTCGCGCAGCGTGATGCCCGCCTCCACGGTCACCTCGCGGCCGTCCACCGCGAGCACCCGGCGCATCGCCGACATGTCGACCATCAAGCCGTCGGTGCACGCGATGTCGGTGAACGAGTGGCCCGAGCCCGCCACCTTCACCCTCTGCGCGCCCGCCACGGCCCGAACGAGCTCTTCCTCGGAGCGCGGCCTCTCGATCCGATCCGGCGCGCAGCGCTGCTCGCGAGCCCAGTTGGTCCAGAGGTCCAGGGCGCTCAGCCGGCGGCCGACTCGGCCGCGGCCTCAACCCGATCCGGGTCGGGGGCCCAGTGGGCCTCCGGGTCGATCGGGGTGTCGCGCAGGTAGGCCTCGGCGTCGAGCGCTGCCATGCAGCCCGTCCCCGCCGCGGTTACGGCCTGCCGGTACACGCGGTCCGACAGGTCGCCGGCGGCGAACACGCCCGGGCGCTTCGTCTTCGTGGAGCGGCCCTCGACGAGCACGTAGCCCTCGTCGTCGAGCTCGAGCTGACCCTCGAGCAGGTGCGAGTTCGGCCTGTGGCCGATCGCGACGAAGGCGCCGGTGATCGGCACCTCCTTCGTCGACCCGTCCTCGGTGTGCTCGAGCTGGGCGCGCCCGAGGGAGCCGTTCTCGCCGGCCTCGAAGCTCTGCACGACGTAGGGCGTCAGCAGCTCGATGTTCTCGGTGTCGCGCGCGCGGTCGAGCATGATCGCCGAGGCGCGGAACTCGGGGCGCCGGTGGACCACCGTGACCTTGCCGGCGAACTTGGACAGGAACGTGGCGTCCTCCATCGCGGTGTCCCCACCGCCGACGACGATGGTGTCCTGGTCGCGGAAGAACGCGGCGTCGCAGGTGGCGCAGTAGGAGACGCCGCGCGCGGCCAGCTCCTCCTCGCCGGGCACCCCGAGCTTCTTCGGCTCGGCGCCCATGGCGAGGACCACGGCGCGCGCCTTGATCTGCCGGTCGCCGACGTGGATCGCGTGCATGTCCCCGTCGTTCGAGGCGAGCTCGATCTTGGTCGCGTCGTCGGTGATGAAGCGCGTGCCGAAGCGGGCGGCCTGGTCGCGGAAGTCCTGCATCATCTGCGGGCCCATCACGCCCTCCGGGTAGCCCGGGTAGTTCTCGACATCGGTCGTCTGCTGGAGCAGGCCGCCCCAGGCGAAGCCCTCGATCATGAGCGGCTCGAGGTCCGCGCGCGACGTGTAGAGGGCGGCGGTATAACCGGCCGGGCCGCTGCCGACGATGACGACATCCTCCACGTCCTTGATCTCAACGCTCATCAGCTCTCCCGACTCATCACTTTACTTTCTGAAGTGTAGTCGCCCGCGCGGCTGAACCGGTCGGGCGCTCGCGCTCCCACTCCGCCACCGTGCTCCGGAGCTGCACGAAGGCCACGATCCCCGGCGGGATCGGCAGCCAGAAGGCGATCACGCGGTACGTGAGCACGGCCGGGAACACGATCGAGTTGTCGATCCCGAAGATCGCGAAGGCTCCGATCATGCCGGCGTCGACGGCGCCCACACCGCCCGCGGGCGACGGGATCAGGTTCGCGGCCATGCCGACGAAGAAGCCCTGGACGAGCACGCCGAACGGGACGTGGCCCCCGAAGGCCTCGAAGCTCGCCCACAGCACGCCGATGTTGGCCGCCCAGAAGCCCAGCGCGCCTCCTAACGCCAGCAGGCCGCGGCGCGGATGCCCGATGTACGCGATGGCGGTGCGGACCCCCGTGGCCAGCGTGGCGGGGCCCGTGGCGAAGCGCTGGAGGTAGCGGACGCGGGGGAACCCGCCGGCGTAGTGCTCGATGCGCCGCTCGAAGTCCTGGGGGATGAGCGCGATCATCAGGAACAGGGCGATCAGGCCACCGGAGATGGCGGCCGGCACGACCGTGCCGGCGAGCGGGGCCGGTCCCGCCAGCACGCCGGTGCGCAAGAGGACGCCGAAGACGACCAGCGCGGCGGCGTAGACGAAGTATGTGAGGACCAGGAAGGCAACCATCCGGCAGGCCGCGCGCCGGCGCGGCATCCCCGCCTTGCGGAGCGCCCAGTAGGTGAGCACGATGCCGCCCGCCCCGGCCGCCGAGAAGATGCGCGTGGCCGCGAGGCCCGCCATCGTGATCTGGTACGAGGCGCGCAGGTCGAGGCGGCGGTGCACCTCGTCGTCGCGCGTGCCGCCCAGCACGCCGCGGAACAGCGCCACGTAGGCGCCGAAGGCGAGCGCGTTGAAGCCGATCGCCGCCAGCACCCAGTACCACTTGGCTTCGTCGAGGTTGCTGACGGCCTCGTCGGCGCCGACGACCTTCGGGAACAGCACGTAGATCGCGACCACGAGCAGCAGCACGAGCAGGACCCCGGACACCAGCTTGCGGCGGTCCTGGAGGAGCGCCTGGACGCGGGAGACCTCCAGGTCCTCGGCATCGGCCTGTGCGTCGGCGGATGCCTCGTCCGCCTTCTCGAGCGCCAGCTCCTCGTCCGAGGGCCGGTCCCAGTCATCGGGGCGACCGCTCTCTTCGCGAAGACGGCGGCGCTCGTCCGCCGACATCAGACGCCCTGCGGCTCCAGTCGATGCACCGCGCGGGCGATCATCCCGATCGCCGGCTCGACGTGCGGCGCCGCCCACCAGATCCCCTCGGCCAGTGCGAGGCCCGCGAGCAGGTCCACCACGTAGTGCTCCCCGAGGTAGACGAGCCCGAACCCGAGGGTGACCGTGTACGCCCATCCGACCGCGGCATGGCCCCGCCCCACCTGCGAGAGGATGCGAGCTGCCATCACTGAGGTGCCGAAGTGGAGGGAGGGCATGGCTGCGAACGGATTGCCTTGCAGGGAATGGTAAAGCGGGTGCCAGAGGCGCTTCCAGAAGCGCTCGCCCGCCTCGGCCATGATCCGCCGAACCGGGGGCAATAGGCCGTTGGCGCCGGCGTACCAGGGTGGCGCGGTCGGCACGGCCCAGTAGGCGACGCAGCCGAGGTCGAAGCACGCGGCCATCAGGACCGCCGAGCGCGGGAACTTCTCCCGGTGGCGAATGAGCATGTAGCCGAGCGTGCCGTGCGGCACCAGGAACCAGCTCCAGTGAACCGCCGACAGGGCGTACTCGAGCGTCCCCACGTGGCCCTCGCGGCCCAGAGCGCGCTGCAGCCGGGTCGTCGGGCAGGTGCCGAGGCCGAGCACGCGGTCGCAGCGGATGGGGTACTGGACACTCAGCCTCCTGAGGAGCGCGTCCGGGTCGTCGTCCGGCATGTCGAAGTGCGCGAAGTACACCCACATCTGGAGGGCGTAGATGGCCGCATCGCGCACCGGAGTGCGCCGAGCGGCGAGCGCGAGCGCGGCGGGGGCCGGCCATGACAGCGCCGACACCACCGGGGGCCGGAGCCGCAGCCGGTGCCGGACCAGGGGTGTGGCGACGCCGACCGCCACCGCGCCCCACGCGAGCGTTCGCAGGGCGCGCGTACTTCGCAAAGCCGGGGCAGCATAGCCCTCGCGGGGGACCGTGCACAAAAGAGGAGAGGGCGAGCGGGCATCGAAGAGCGCGCGAACATGACTTTCAAGCGCCTGCTCCTGCCTCTCTTCGCCCTGCTCATCCTCCTGCTCGCGGTCGCGCCGTCCGGCGCCGCGACGCTCGACGCGAGCGGCTCGGGCGGGGTGCCCACGGAGCCGCTCTTCCAGGGCGAGGGCGGCGGCATCGTCGCGCTGGGCGACGCCGGTACGGGGCTCGTGCCGGACGGCGGCGGAGCGCCCGGGGCCGAGGCTGCCCAGGAGCCCACCCCGACCACGCCCGGGGGCGAGGAGCAGCCCCCGGACGAGGAGCCCCCCGTGGACGAGGAGCCGCCAGGCGAGGAGGGCGGCCCGGTCAACCCGCCTGAGGGCGACGCCGGCACCGGCGGGGGCTCGGCCGGCGGGTTCCTGCCCAGCACCGGGCTCGAGGTGGCGGCGCTGGCCGCGATCGGCCTCGGCCTGCTGATGGCGGGCGTGGCGCTGCGGCCGACTAGTACGTGGCCTGCGCCTCGAGATCCCCTGAGCCGTTCGACGCGGCGCCGTTAGCCGGCGCGGGCGCCGCGCCGGCCGGCGCGGCTGCCGGCCGCTCCGCGCCCTCGATCGGGCCCGGCAGCAGCTCCTCGGGCGGCGGTATCTCGATCCCCAGCACCTTCATGCGCCGCTTCAGCGTGCGGTAGGCGAAGCCGTAGATCTGGCGCGAGGTGTACCCGTACGAGACGAAGTCGGACGGGTCCTTCACGTACGGGGGCGCGAACACGTAGGCCGCCTTCGGGGCCAGGTCCAGCACCACCCGCTCGACGGTCTCGCGGTGCCGCGGGTCCTCCGCGATTGCGTCGCGCAGGAAGCGCACGCCGAAGGCCACGTGGCGGTGCTCGTCGCGCTCGACGAGCCCGAAGCCCTCGCAGAACCCGGGGTACATCGAGTGCTCGAGCATGTAGTCGCGGATCAGCGTCTGCCCGGTCACTGCCAGGAAGCCCTCGACCACCATGTGGTAGGTCGTGATGCCCTCGACGAACAGGTCGAGGTCGTCCGGCCTCGCCTGGATGCGCTTGGCGACGTCGCGGAGCCCGTCGTCGAACACCTCGCGCCAGGGTGAGAGCAGCACCTGCTCGACCTCGCGCATACGACCGCGGAAGTCGTCGGCCGACAGGCACATCACCTCGGCGCCGAAGCGGTCGAAGAAGGCGGCGTGGCGGGCCTCGTCCACCAGCTGGGTGGCGAGGAACAGCTCGATCTCGCCGCTGGGCGCCGCGAGCAGGAACGGCGCGAGGTCGGCGGTCACCCGCTCCTCGCCGACGTAGAACGAGCCGAGGCTCCAGATCGTGGACTCCTGGGCCTCGCGCGGGGTCGTGACCCACTGCTCCCTGTCGACCGAGAAGTCGAGCTCGGTGGCCCTCCAGTTCTGGCGCTCCCAGAGCGCGTAGAGCTGGCGGTAGTCGAGCAGCCCGCCCCCGTCGCGGGCCGCGCCCTCGGAGTCGTGGCCGGGGTCGCCCTGGCCGGGGCCGCCGATGCCGTTCCCCGTGTAGAGATTCGCCCGCTCCTCCTGGAGCCGGCGCTGCTTCTGCTCGCGCTTCAGCTCGGCGTCGTCGCTGCCCTGCGCGCGGGCGATCCAGCGCCCGAGCAGCGTGATCGAGTGGATCTGCCCATCGATCGTGGTGAGCTGGTTCTGCATGGCCCGCGAGGGGCTCACCTGCCCGGAGGCCATGCGCTGGTAGGACTCGAACGACACGCGCGCCGTGCCCGCCACGTCGCGGTCCTCGGCGAGCTCGCGCGTGACCTCGAGCGGCTCGCCGTCGCGCACGTGCACGTACCAGCTGCCGCCGCCCTCGCCGCTCACCTCGTAGCCGACCGTGAAGTCGTGGCCCCTCGTCCACTCGGGATCGACCATGTACGGGAGCGTGCGGTAGAGGATGTCCGGGTCAAGCGTCCCGCCCGAGTCGACGACCTCGCCCATGCTGAGCTCTCCGGACGACATCTGGCGCAGCTTCAGCGCGCGCCGGCGCTTGCCGCGGATGCGGAGCTTGCCGCGCATCATCAGCCCGAGCGGGCCGGCGCTGCCGGTCACGAGCTCGACGAGCGTCCTGGCGTCGGTCTGGACCCGGAAGTCGGTCTCGTCGGGCGTCTTGGCCTCGTCCACCCGGGCGCGCCCGCCGGACACCGAGACGCGGTAGCTGCCGAGCTCGTCGATGTCGAGCAGGTAGGCGACGGTGCCCGACATGCGCGCGGCGGCGGCCGGCAGCGTCATCAGGATCAGGCGCGCGGCCAGGTCCGGGTCGTCTGCCGAGATCCGGTGGAGCGCGGCGCGCTGCCGGTCGGCCTCGATGCTCACTGAGCCTTCTCCATGATCCGTACCTCCACAGAAGCCTCCTCGGCGAACGTGCGCGCGTCCTGCTCGGTGCCTATGTGCTCGCCCCAGTGCATGGGCACCGCGACGCGGGGCTGTATGCGCCGGGCCGCCTCGACTGCCTCCTGCGCGGTCATGACGTAGATCCCGCTCACGGGCAGCAGGGCCACGTCAACCCCTGTGACGCTGTCCATCTCGGGGATCACGTCGGTGTCGCCGGAATGGTAGAGCCGTTCGCCGCGCACATTCAGCTCGTATCCCACCCATCCCGCATCTCGCGGATGAAACGGTTTCCCGTCGGCGTCGCGCTTCGAGGTGTTGTAGGCGGCGACGGCGCTCACGTGCAGCCCGCGCACCAGCTCGTCCTCGAGCATCTCGCCGGGACCGATCCGGTGCACCTGGCCGCTCACCCGCTCGGCAACGGCGGCGGGCCCAACGAGCCAGGTGTCCCGCTTGGAGAGCCGCTCCACGTCCTGCGGCGAGAAGTGGTCGTAGTGCCCGTGCGTGATGAGGATCAGGTCGGCCTGGGGCGCCCCCTCCGGCACGCGGTAGGGATCGACATAGACCACCGAGCGCCCGACCGCGATCCGGAAGCCGGAGTGGCCGAGCCATTCGATGGCGTCGAGGAGCATGGGGGGCACAGGGTAGAAGCGCGGATAACGACGGGCTTGAAGGGGTCCTCCGTCAGTTCCCGGTCCATATGACCGGAAAGTGCCGGAACACCCCCTTCACCGCTGCTGTATCAGGCCTCGGCCGGCACCCGGTCCCCGGCGAGGCGGCACGCCATCCGCACCGCCGTCCCGGCCCCGTCGTGCACGAGCGCGACGGACTCCATCAGCGCCTCCATCAGCGACAGGCCGTTGCCGCGGTACGGGAGGTTGCCGTTCGGGCGCTCGACCCAGTGGCCGTCGTCGCGCACGGTGAGCAGCACACGTCCGTCGTCGAGCTCGGCGTCGACCAGGAGGTTGCCCTCGCCGAACGAGTAGCCGTGCTCGATCGAGTTCGAACACGCCTCGTGGCAGGCCATCTGCACCACCTCGATCACCTCGCCGCCGGCGCCCGCCGCGCGCAGCCAGCGGCCGAGGTCGCGGCGCATCGCGCCGAGCTGGGTCGGGTCGGACGGGATCGCCAGGTGGAGCGGGGACGGCGCCGTCGGCAGCGCGCGCAGCGCCAGCACGGCGATGTCGTCGTCGGCGGGATGGATCGCGAGCATCGCGTCCACGAGCCGGTCGCAGAGCTCGTCCGGGTGGCAGACGTCCTGCGAGGCCGCGAGCCGCAGCGCGTCGAGGCCCTGGTCGATCGACACCCCGCGCTCCTCCACGAGCCCGTCCGTGTAGAGCACGATCGTGGAGCCGGGCGCGAGCTCCGCGGCGAGCTCCACGTGCCGCTCGCTGGCGAACACGCCGAGCGGCGGATTGGGAGCCGTCTCCAGGTACACCGCCTCGCCGTCGGGCCCGACGGCGAGCGGGGGCACGTGGCCCGCGTTCGCGAAGCGGATCGTCCCGTGGTCGGGCTCGACCACCAGGTACAGCACGGTCGCCATCTGGCCGCCGTCGAGGCTGCGCACCAGCCGGTCGAGG
>DASQER010000023.1:0-4331 GCA_035633575.1 Thermoleophilaceae bacterium | reverse complement strand
GGGCGTTCGCGATCGCGGCAAGGCCGCGCAGCTCCTCGGGGTGAGCGGGGTTGGCATCAGCGAGCCGCCTGTCCACCTCGGTGTCCATACGCGAGACGAAGAAGCTGGCCACGGAGTGCACGTCGAGCGACTCGCCGGCCGCGAGGCGGCGCTCCATGCCGCGGATGAACGCCCCCGCGATGGCCGTGTACGACTCCACCGAGAACAGCAGCGTCACGTTCACGTTGATCCCGGCGGCGATCGCCTCCTCGATCGCCGACACGCCCGCCTCGGTGCCCGGGATCTTGATCATCAGGTTGGGGCGGTCCACGCGCTGCCAGTACTCGCGCGCCTGGGTGAGCGTGCCCTCGGTGTCGTGCGCCAGCGCGGGCTCCACCTCGAGCGAGACGAAGCCGTCCGCGTGGCCCGCTTCGTCCCAGACGCCGCGCAGCACGTCGCAGGCGAGCCGCACGTCGAGGATCGCTATCTCGTCGTAGATCTGCCGTGCCGACATTCCCTTCGCGGCGAGCTCCGCGACCTGCTCGTCGTAGTCGGTGGAGCCGAGGATCGCCTTCTCGAAGATCGCGGGGTTCGAGGTCACGCCGCGCAGCGAAAGCTCGCGCTCCAGGCGCTCCAGCTCGCCGCTCGTGATCAGGCTGCGGCGGATCTGGTCGAGCCAGACGCTCGTCCCGGCCGCGGTCAGCGCCGCGAGCCGCTCGTTTTGCGCAAGCGCCGGGCTGGGCCCGGTGCGCCGCGATGGTGTATCCCCTGCGCCAACGCTCATCGCTGCTCCTTTCAGGTGCGGGCGGATGCCCGCTCCAGCACGCCCCGGGCACGCTCCGCCACCTTCTCGGGCGTGAAGCCGAAGTGCTCGTAGAGGGCCGTGTGCGGCGCCGACGCGCCGAAGGTCGTCATCCCGATCGCCTCGCCCTCGTCGCCGATCCAGGTGCTCCAGCCGAGCGGCGATGCGGCCTCGACGGACACGCGTGCGCGCACCGGCGGCGGCAGCACGCTGTCGCGGTAGGACTCGTCCTGCTCGGCGAAGCGGTCGAGGCAGGGCGCGGAGACCACGCGCGTGCCGATGCCGTCCTCCTCGAGAATGTCGGCGGCGGCGGTGCAGATGTGCACCTCGGAGCCGGTGCCGATCAGGATCAGGTCGGGCTCGTCCTTGGAGGAGTCGCGCAGCACGTACGCCCCGCGATGGATCGCGTCCTCCGGGATCTCGTCCGGGTTCCAGACGGGCAGGCCCTGGCGGGTGAGCACGAGCGCGGTCGGCGTCTCGGTCTGCTCGATCGCGAAGCGCCAGCCGAGCGCCGTCTCGTTCGCGCCGCCCGGGCGCACGCAGTACATGTTCGGCTGGGCGCGCAGCGTCGCGAGCTGCTCGACCGGCTGGTGGGTCGGGCCGTCCTCCCCGAGCCCGATCGAGTCATGCGTGAAGACGAAGATCGACGGGATCTCCATCAGCGAGGCGAGCCGCACGGCGCCCTTCATGTAGTCGAGGAAGTTGAAGAAGGTGGACCCGAACGCGCGCAGCCCGTGCAGCACGAGGCCGTTCACGATCGCCCCCATGGCGTGCTCGCGCACGCCGTAGTGCACATTGCGGCCGCGGTAGTCGCCGGGCGCTACCGACCCTCCGTCCTCGATCACGGTGAGCGTCGAGGGCTCGAGGTCCGCCGAGCCGCTCACCAGGTGGGGCACCTTGCGCGCCACCCACTGGATCACTTCCTGGGACGCCTTGCGCGTCGCGATGTTGCCGTCGTCGGGGCTGAACCGCGGCACGTCCGTGTCCCAGCCGTCGGGCAGCCGGCCCCCCACGATCAGCTCGAGCTCGGCGGCAGCCTCGGGGTCCGCGTCGCGGAACGCTGCGAGCCGCTGCTCCCAGTCCGCCACGAGCTGCTCGCCGCGCTCGCCCGCCTCCCGGAACGGCTCACGCGCCTCGTCCGGAACGTAGAAGGTCTGATCCTCCGGCCAGCCGTAGGCCTGCTTGGTGAGCTTTACCTCGTCCTCGCCGAGCGGCGAGCCGTGCGCCGAGGAGGTGTCCTGCTTGTTGGGCGACCCGAACCCGATGTGCGAGCGCACGATCACGAGCGAGGGCCGGTCGGCCACGCCCTTCGCCTCCTCCGTCGCCCGCTCGAGCGTCTCGACGGAGAGGTCCTCGCCCACGTCCTGCACGTGCCAGCCGTAGGCCTCGAAGCGCTTGCCCACGTCCTCGCTGAAGGCCATCGCCGTCTCGCCCGCGAGCTGGATGTGGTTGCTGTCGTAGAAGACGATCAGCTTGCCGAGGCCGAGGTGGCCGGCGAGCGAGCACGCCTCGGAGGCCACGCCCTCCTGGATGTCGCCGTCGCTGGCGATCACGTACGTGTGATGGTCGATCAGCTCCTGCCCCGCGCGGTTGAAGCGCGCGGCGAGCATCGCCTCCGCGAGCGCGAGCCCGACGGACATGGCGAGCCCCTGGCCCAGCGGGCCGGTGGTGGCCTCGATCCCGGCGGCGTCGCGGTACTCGGGGTGCCCGGCCGTGGGGCTGCCGAGCTGGCGGAAGTTCTTGAGGTCGTCGAGCGTTAGCCCGTAGCCCGAGAGGTAGAGCGTCGAGTAGAGCAGCATCGAGGCGTGCCCGGCGGAGAGGATGAAGCGGTCGCGGTCGAACCACTCCGGGTGCTCGGGGCTGTGCTTCATCACCCGCGTGTAGAGCGTGTAGGCCAGCGGCGCGAGCGCCATCGGCGCCCCCGGGTGACCGGACTTCGCCTTCTCCACCGCGTCCATCGACAGCGTGCGGATGGTGTTGATGGAGAGCTCCGCGAGCCCGTCGGTGCTGGTCGTCATTCGATTTCCTCGGTTGTCGTGACTTGCGCTTTCTCAGTATCCCGATCGCGAGCAATCTCAAGGGCCGCGAGCACGCCGGCCCCGATCACGCCGGCGTCGGCGCCGCCCTGCGCGAGCGCGATGGTCACTCGCTTCCAGAGCGCGGGCAGGGCGCGTGCGCCCGCCTCCTGCACCGCCCGGTCGAGGAACAGGTGCGACGCGCGCGAGAGCCCGCCGCCGATGGCGAGGCGGTCGGGCTCGAAGACGTTCACGAAGGTGGCGATGCCCACGCCGAGCATGCGCGCGAAGTTCTCGATCAGGAGCAGCGCATCGGGGTCGCCGTCGTCGGCGGCGGCCACGAGCTCGCGGCCGGACACCCTGCCGTCCGGGCCGATGCGGCCGGCCAGGCCGCTGTCCGGCTTGTCCTGCGCCAGCTCCGTGGCGTCGCGCTCGAGCGCCTGGCCCGAGCAGTAGGCCTCCAGGCAGCCGCGGTTGGGGCAGTTCCCCGGGCAGGGCGGGCCGTCCGGGTTGATGGTCACGTGGCCGAGCTCGGCCCCGAGCCCGTGCGCCCCGCGGAACGTCAGGCCGTCGATGACGACCCCGCCGCCCACGCCGGTCCCGAGCGTGATCATCACCAGGTGGCTCTCGCCCAGCATGTGCGCCTCCGCGAGCGCGGCGCAGTTGGCGTCGTTGTCGACGAACACGGGGACGCCGAAGCGGCGGCCCAGCTCCGCTCGCAGGGGGACCCCCGCGAGCGGGATGTTCACGCTGGTCTCGACCGTGCCCGTCTCGTACTCGATCTGCGACGGCACGCCGACTCCGATCGCCGCCGGCTCCCCCGCCTCCTCGATCACGCCGCGCACCGCCGCCTCGATGCCGTCGAGCAGCTCCTCGGTGCTGCCGGTCGAGGTGGGGCGCTCGACCGAACGGGTCGCCGTCACGCCGTCGACGACCGCGACGGCGACCTTGGTACCTCCGACATCCACTCCCAACACCACGCGGGATTCCTATCTCCGGGAACTCGGCCCCACAAGGGTGCCGGATCTGGGCGGCGCGCGATCAGGCGGTGCTGCGGTAGCGCTCGAGCAGCTGGGGCCAGCCACCTTCGGAGCCCACGGAGATACCCGGTAGAGAGCTGCGCTAGCGCCGGGTAAACGTGACGGTCGCCTTGCGGGTGACGTCATCGCTGGTGGCCTCGTCGCCCGGATCGTGGAACGAGGTGCGCTTCTGGCTTGTGCCGCTCGCGCGCGCCACGCGCCGGCGTTTGAGCGCCGACGGGCTCGGCATCCTGACCGGCAGCTCGCCGGTCGGGACGCCGCCGCTGTAGCCATGGTCACTCCAGAATTCCATCTGCCCGGACCCACACGTGGTTCTCTGGAACAGCTGGCTGTGGAGGTCGACGCTGATCCGGTGCCCGTCGACGCGGTCAACGGATGCCAACGCGCCGCGCCGCGAGCCGCGCAGCGGCACGGTCCCACAGCCGCTCTTGTCGAGCGCTGGACATTCGTTCGTGTTCATGGGGTTTTGCGGACGCCGAGTGGTGTTATCGACCC